>NZ_JBMOWO010000078.1:0-218043 GCF_049310525.1 Pseudomonas sp. GZD-222 | reverse complement strand
TGAGCCGCCGCCCCCCCCCCCCACCCCCCACCCCCCCCCCCCCACCCCCCCCCCCCCCCCCCCCCCCCCCCCACCGGTCAACCCCCGCTCATATTCATGAAGCGCAAAATCTGCACCTCTCCCCCGGCATCGAAATCATGCCGCAACGGCTTGCCCCGCAAGGCTTGTAGCAGCGCATTGACAATAGGCTGGTCATCCAGCGGATAGCGCCGCAACAACCCGCGCAGGTCCAGCGAGTCCTCCTGCCCCAGGCACAACAGCAAGCGCCCCTCCACCGTCATCCGCACCCGGTTGCAACTGGCACAGAAGTTATGACTATTGGGCGAAATAAAGCCGATACGCGTATCCGCATGCTGCGCCAGGCGCACATAACGCGCCGGCCCGCCGCTGTTCTCGGCGCTGTCGAGCAAGGTATGGCGGCTGGCAATCAGCGCCCGCACCTCGTCACTGGAACAGAACGATTCGCCACGCGAACGCCCCACCTCCCCCAGGGGCATCTCTTCAATAAAGGTGATGTCGATGCCCAGATCGATGGCGTACTGCACCAGCGCCAGCACCTCATCGAAGTTGCGCCCCTTCATCACCACGCAGTTGAGTTTGATCCGCTCGAAGCCGGCCGTGCTTGCCGCTTCGATCCCCCGCAACACCTGCGCGAGGTCACCGTTGCGGGTAATCGCACGAAAACGCTCGGCGTCCAGGCTGTCGAGGCTGATGTTCATGCGCTTGACCCCGGCGTCCACCAGCGGCCGGGCCAGGCGCTGCAGCTGTGAGCCATTGCTGGTCATCACCAGCTCGCGCAAGCCCGGCAAAGCGGCAATGTGACGGCACAGATCGACAATCCCCGGACGGATCAACGGCTCCCCTCCGGTCAAGCGGATCTTGCGCACCCCCTGGCCGACGAACAGCGTTGCCAGGCGCTGCAGTTCCTCCAGGGTGAGCACCTGCTGGCGCGGCAGGAAGGTCATGTTCTTGGCCATGCAATACACACAGCGAAAATCACAACGATCGGTCACTGACATACGCAGATAGTCGATCTGCCGTCCGAATCCATCCTGCATCACCGTTCTCATCACCTTCCCCTTGTCTTGCTGATTACTGCACCAGTGGCGAATCGGCGCCTTGTAGCTGGATACCACGAATGTCCGCAGCACCGATCAGGGTCTGCAGGTACTGCACCACCGCCTTCTGCCAGACACCTTGTTGCAGCTGGGTGCGGATCGCCGTAGCGACCGCCTCATAGGGCAATTGCTGTCCTTCGATACGCTGATCGACGCTCAGTACATGCCAGCCGTAGCGGCTTTCCAGCGGTTTGTCGGCCAGCCCCGGCGCCAGGGTGAACAGCTGCCGTTCCAGCTCGGGGACCGTCTGGCCCTTGCTGATCTGCCCCAGTTCACCGCCCTGCGCCTTCGAAGGGCAAGCCGAGTACTTCAGCGCGAGCTCGGCAAACTGCTCGGGGAATTGCGCCAGACGCTGTTGCAGGATCTCGGCCTGTACCAGCGCCAGGCTGCGCGCCTCGGCGTCGTCCGGGGCACATTCGAGCAGAATGTGCCGCACCGCCAGCAACGGCGCGCTGTGAAAGCGCCCGCGGTTGCTGTCGTAGTAGCGCAGGCAGGTGGCCTCGTCACACTCGGGCACCTGCACTTCGCGCTCCAGCAGCAAGCGCGTGGCCGCTTCCTCCTCGTTTTCGCCAGCGCCGACTTGCAGCGACAGGCCCAGCTCGGCGATCCGCTGCTGCAGCAACTCGCGGATCACCAGGGCGCGGGCGGCCATGAACAGCGCCTCCTCGCGATCGGCCGCCGGGTGATACTGCAGCTCCTGGGCCATGGCCTGGGGGCTGATCGACACCGCATTGACACTGATGATCGGCCATTCCTGTTCGCTGCTGGCGATCAGCTGTGCGGGTACTTCGACCGCCACTGCCGCCACTGCCAGCTCGGGTTCAACCACTGTTGAAGAGGCGCAACCACCGCCACCACCATTACCGCCGCCACATCCACATCCGCTTGACATGATCGTCTCCTCAGATTTTCTGCCGAACGATTTGATAGCGCCGTCCCAGGTACCAGACCGGTGCACTGACGATGTGTACCAGGCGGGTGAAGGGGAACAGCACGAACAGGGTCAGGCCCAGGAACACGTGCAGTTTGTACACCAGGCTGACCGGGGCAATCGCCGCCGCGGCCTCTACCGGACGCAACAACACGGTGTTCTGTGCCCAGTCAGCGAGCATCACCATCACCGAGCCGTCCATGTGTCCGGTGGAGGCGACGATGGTCAGCAAACCGAGCACCAGCTGCGCCAACAGCACCACCAGGATCAGGATGTCCGAGGTGTTGGAGGTGGCGCGAACCCGCGCATCGGTCAGGCGCCGGTGGATCAGCATGATCAAGCCGATCAGGCACAGCAGGCCGAAAAAGCCGCCGGAGACCATCGCCAGCAATTGCTTGTTCTCGGTGCTGATCACGTGGTGATAAACCGAAGCCGGGGTCAGCAGGCCGACGAAGTGTCCGGCCAGGACGAACAGCACGCCAACGTGAAACAGGTTGCTCGCCGCACGCATGCCGCGACTGGACAGCATCTGGCTGGAACTGGCCTTCCAGGTGTACTGCGACAGGTCAAACCGCGCCCAGCTGCCCAGCAAACAGATCGCCAGAGCGACATAGGGATACACCCCGAACGCCAACAGATTCCATTTAGACATTGCCCACCTCCCCGGCCGGCGCGCTCGCCTGCCCTTGATGCTGAAAATCGACCCAGTGCAGCGGTACCGCGCTCTCTTCGCGGGCTTTGCCCGGTGCACTGGGCATTGCGCTACAGCGTTCCTGTTGCTCGGCCTTGAGAAAGTCCACGGCCTCCTCTTCCCAGATCTTGTCCAGGGCTTCGAGGGAGTCGTCACGTTGCTCGGCGGCGACCTGTTCACGCAGATCGGCCACAGCCTGGTGCGGTTCGGCACCGGCAATCTGCAACAACGCGCGGAAGCAACTGGCGTAGGCGCTCTCGCGCTCCTCCAGACGCGCGGCGAGCAAGGCCAGCAGGTGCGCGACATCGGCCAGGCCCTCACGGGCCTCTAGGTCTTCGCGGGTCGAGAGGTATTCCAGGTACAGCGGGATGTAATCCGGCAGCTCCTTGACGCCGATGGCAAAGCCCGCTTCTTCATACTGCGCGAGCATGTCGACCATGGCCTGGCCACGGTCGCGCGACTCGCCATGCACGTGTTCAAACAGCAGCAGCGACAGCGCCCGGCCACGGCCGAACAACGCGCCGTAGTGCTCCTGGCCATCCATCAGGTCGTTGTTGCAGATCAGCTCCAGCAACTCGAACAGCGCACCGCGCTGACGCGGGCTGATTTCCCGCGCCTGGAGAATCGCCTGCTCCAGTTCGTCGCGGCCGGCGACCAGGTTCTCGGTCGGGTAATCAAGCAGCAGCGAAATCACTTTTAGGATGCGCATGCTCAGTCCTCCCACAACTGTACGGTTTTGAGGATGTCGCGGCGGTTGGCTTTCTTGGCGCCGAACATGTTGGTGTCGGAGCTGCCGCTGCAACCGCTGCCGAAGCTGAAGCCGCAACCGGAACGTTCGGCGAAGGCGTCGCTCATCGCCTCTTCACGGTGCGCGCTCGGCACCACGTAGCGGTCCTCGTAGTTGGCGATGGCCAGGTAGCGGTACATCTCTTCGACCTGGTTCACGCTCAAGCCAACGTCTTTCAACACCTGCAGGTCCTGAACACCTTCAACCTGTTCGGAGCGTTTGTAGGCGCGCATCGCCAGCAGGCGCTTGAGCGCACGCTTCACCGGTTTCTCGTCGCCGGCAGTGAGCAGGTTGGCCAGGTAACGCAGCGGAATGCGCAGGCTGTCGACATCCGGGATCACTCCGTTCATGCCCACAGTGCCCGCCGCGGCGGCGTTCTGGATCGGCGACAGTGGCGGTACGTACCAGACCATCGGCAGCGTGCGGTACTCTGGGTGCAGCGGCAGCGCCAGCTTCCAGTCCACGGCCATCTTGTACACCGGCGAACGTTGCGCGGCGTTGATCACCGACTGTGGCACACCATCTGCCAGGGCCTGGCGAATCACTGCCGGGTCGTTAGGGTCGAGGAAGATCTCCAGTTGCTTCTCGTACAGGTCATGCTCACTGGCAGTGCTCGCCACTTCGCTGATGCGATCGGCGTCATACAGCAGCACACCAAGGTAGCGAATGCGCCCGACACAGGTTTCGGCGCAGACGGTAGGCATCCCGGCTTCGATCCGTGGGTAGCAGAAGATGCACTTCTCGGACTTGCCGCTTTTCCAGTTGAAGTAAATCTTCTTGTACGGGCAGCCGCTGATGCACATGCGCCAGCCGCGGCATTTCTCCTGGTCGATCAGGACAATGCCGTCCTCTTCACGCTTGTAGATCGCCCCGCTCGGGCAGGACGCAGCACAAGCCGGGTTCAGGCAGTGCTCGCACAGGCGCGGCAGGTACATCATGAAGGTGTTTTCGTACTCTCCGTAGATGTCGGCCTGGATCTGGTCGAAGTTCTTGTCCTTGCGGCGCTTGGCGAACTCGGTGCCAAGAATCTCTTCCCAGTTCGGGCCCCACTCGATCTTTTCCATGCGTTTGCCCGACACCAGCGAGCGCGGCCGCGCGGTCGGTTGGTGCTCGCCCAGCGGCGCGGTATGCAGGTGCTGGTAATCGAAGTCGAACGGCTCGTAGTAGTCATCAAGGCCCGGCAGATCCGGGTTGGCGAAGATATTCGCCAGCACCCGGAACTTGCCGCCGATACGCGGGTTGATGCTGCCGTTGGCGTTGCGCACCCAGCCGCCTTTCCATTTGTCCTGGTTTTCCCACTCTTTCGGGTAACCGACCCCAGGCTTGGTTTCGACGTTGTTGAACCAGGCGTACTCCATGCCTTCACGGCTGGTCCAGACGTTCTTGCAGGTGATCGAACAGGTGTGGCAGCCAATGCATTTGTCCAGGTTCAGGACCATGCCAACTTGTGAACGGATCTTCATGACAGCACTCCTTATTCCATCTCGGTCGGCAGTGGACGTGGCAGCTCATCGCCACGCGAACCGTCGAGCCAGTCGACCTTGGCCATCTTGCGCACCACGACGAATTCATCGCGGTTGCAACCGACCGTGCCGTAATAGTTGAACCCATAGGCCTGCTGGGCATAGCCGCCGATCATGTGGGTCGGTTTGAGCACCACGCGGGTCACCGAGTTGTGATGGCCTCCGCGGGTCTTGGTGGTTTCCGAGCCGGGTACGTTCACGATCCGTTCCTGGGCGTGGTACATCATCACCATGCCCTCCTTGACCCGCTGGCTGACCACCGCACGGGCGGTCAGCGCACCGTTGGCGTTGAAGCACTCGATCCAGTCGTTGTCCTCGATGCCGGCGCGCTGTGCGTCGATCTCCGAGAGCCAGACAATCGGCCCGCCACGGCTCAGGGTGAGCATCAGCAGGTTGTCGCTGTAGGTGCTGTGGATGCCCCACTTCTGGTGCGGGGTGATCCAGTTCAGGACGATCTCGGTCTGGCCGTTGCTGCGCTTGCCTTTCACCGCGGCGATGGTCTGGGTGTTGACCGGTGGCCGGTAGCTCATCAACTGTTCACCGAAAGCCTGCATCCACGGGTGATCCTGGTAGAACTGCTGGCGGCCGGTGATGGTGCGCCACGGGATGTTCTCGTGGACATTGGTGTAACCCGCGTTGTAGCTGACATGATCGTCCTCGAGCCCCGACCAGGTCGGGCTGGAGATGATCTTGCGCGGCTGCGCCTGGATGTCGCGGAAGCGGATTGCTTCGTGTGCCTTGGACAGTGCCAGGTGGCTGTGGTCGATGCCGGTGAACTCGGACAATGCCGCCCAGGCCTTGACCGCGACATGGCCGTTGGTTTCCGGTGCCAGGGAGAGGATGACTTCCGCCGCATCGATCGCAGTGTCGATCTTCGGCCGGCCCTGGCTGATACCCGCCTCGTTCTCGCGGTAGTTCAGCTCGCCGAGGAATTTCACTTCCTCATCGGTGTTCCAGTTGATGCCCTTGCCGCCGTTGCCGAGTTTTTCCAGCAGCGGGCCGAGCGAGGTGAACTGTTTGTAGATGTTCGGGTAGTCGCGCTCGACCACTTGCATGTTCGGCGCGTTCTTGCCGGGCTGCGGGGCGACGCCAGCAGTTTTCCAGTCGGTGCCACCGAACGGCTGGGCCAGTTCGCCGACGCTGTCGTGCATCAGCGGCACGGTGACCAGGTCCTGCTCGACGCCCAGGTGACCTTCGGCCATCTTCGAGAACGCCTTGGCGATGCCTTTGTAGATTTCCCAGTCGGAACGCGATTCCCAGGCCGGGTCGATGGCCGCCGACAGCGGATGGATGAAGGGGTGCATGTCCGAGGTGTTCATGTCGTCCTTCTCGTACCAGGTCGCGGTCGGCAGAACGATGTCGGAATACACGCAGGTCGAGGACATACGGAAGTCCAGGGTGGTGACCAGGTCGAGCTTGCCGATGGCGCCCTCGTCGACCCATTCGGCTTCCTGCGGCTTGCAGTCGCCGACCTGGCCGATGTCTTCGTTCATCACGCCATTGCGGGTGCCGAGCAGGTACTTGAGCATGTACTCGTGACCCTTGCCCGAAGAGCCCAGCAGGTTAGAACGCCAGATGAACATGTTGCGCGGGAAGTTCACCGGGTTGTCCGGCTGCTCGCAGGCAAAGCGCAGGCTGCCGTCCTGCCAGCCCTTGACCACATAGTCTTTGGGCGCCATGCCGGCGGCTGCGGCGTCGCGGCAGATGTGCAGCGGGTTACGGTTGAGCTGTGGCGCGCTGGGCAACCAGCCGGCGCGTTCGGCGCGGATGTTGTAGTCCAGGGCGTGTTCGGGGAACTGGCTCTTGTCAGCCAGGGGCGAGAGCACGTCGTGCATGCTCATCTTCTCGTGGCGCCATTGCGAGCTGTGGGCGTAGAAGAAGCTGGTGCCGTTCATCTGCCGTGGCGGACGGTTCCAGTCCAGGCCGAACGCCAGGGGCAGCCAGCCGCACTGCGGACGGAGTTTTTCCTGGCCGACATAGTGGGCCCAGCCGCCGCCGGTCTGACCGACGCAACCGCAGAGCATGAGCATGTTGATCAGCCCGCGGTAGTTCATGTCCATGTGGTACCAGTGGTTCATCGCCGCGCCGACGATGATCATCGAGCGGCCACGGGTCTTGTCGGCGTTGTCGGCAAATTCGCGGGCGATCTGGATGGCTTTCTCACGGCTGACGCCGGTGATCTGCTCTTGCCAGGCCGGGGTGCCGGGTACGCTGGCATCGTCATAGTCGCGAGCAACGTTGGCGCCACCCAGGCCGCGGTCGATGGCCAGGTTGGCCGCCGACAGGTCGAACACCGTGGCGACCTTGACCTGGCTACCGTCGGCCAGGGTCAGGCTGCGCACCGGTACACGGCGGTATTGCACGGCATCACCGGCGACATGCTGGAAGTGCTCGTGGGATTCGCCGGCAAAGTACGGGAAGGCCACTTCGGCGACGTCGCCACCGATCAGGCTCAGGGTCAGGTCGATCTCGCGACCGGCACCACCTTCACGCGGCAGGATGTTCCACTTGCCCTGCTCGCCCCAGCGGTAGCCAATCGAACCTTGCGGCGACACCAGCTCGCCGTCGGCATCGAGGGCGATGGTTTTCCACTCGGGGTTGTTCTCCTGGCCAAGGTTGTCGGCCAGGTCCGAGGCCCGCAGGAAGCGGTCCGGCTGGTAGCCGGCACCCGGTGCGGTACCGAGCATGGGTTTGAGCAGCACCAGCACCGGCAGGTCGGTATAACGCTTGGCGTACTCGGTGAAATAGGCGCTGGGCTGGTCCAGATGAAACTCTTTGAAGATTACATGGTTGAACGCCTGGGCCAGGGCCGCGTCGGTACCCTGCTTGGGGTTCAGCCACAGGTCGGTAAGCTTGGCCACTTCCGAGTAGTCGGGGGTGATGGCCACGGTCTTGGTGCCCTTGTAGCGCACCTCGGTGAAGAAGTGCGCATCCGGGGTACGGGTCTGCGGGACGTTGGAGCCCCAGGCAATGATGTAGTTGGAGTTGTACCAGTCGGCCGATTCCGGCACGTCGGTCTGCTCGCCCCAGACCATCGGCGAGGCCGGTGGCAGGTCGCAGTACCAGTCGTAGAAGCTCAGGCAGGTGCCGCCGATCAGCGACAGGTAACGGGCACCGGCAGCGTAGCTGACCATCGACATGGCCGGGATCGGCGAGAAGCCCACCACCCGGTCAGGGCCGTATTGCTTGACGGTATAGACGTTGGCTGCGGCGATGATCTCGGTGACTTCATCCCAGCTGGAGCGGATAAAGCCGCCCATGCCGCGCTTGCTCTTGTACGAGTCGGCCTTGGCCTTGTTCTCGACAATGCTTGCCCAGGCCTCGACCGGCGCCATGCTCTGGCGCGCCTCACGCCACAGTTTGAGCAGCGGCTTGCGGATCTTCGGATACTTCAGGCGGTTGGCGCTGTAGATGTACCAGCTGTAGCTGGCACCCCGCGGACAGCCGCGCGGTTCGTGGTTGGGCAGGTCGTTGCGGGTACGCGGGTAATCGGTCTGCTGGGTTTCCCAGGTGATCAGGCCGTTCTTCACGTAGATCTTCCACGAGCAGGAACCGGTGCAGTTCACGCCATGGGTTGAACGTACGATCTTGTCGTACTGCCAGCGTGAACGGTAGACGTTCTCCCAGTCGCGCGACTCTTTGCGAGTCTCGCCGTGACCGTCGGAAAACTCGCCTTGCTTGCGGTTGAAGAACCGCAGTTGATCGAGCAGATGACTCATGATGCTTTCCTCTCAGGCTTGCTGCGGGGTTCTGTGCCCCACCCACGCAAAAGTTGAATTCGGGTCCTGTCAGCAGGGGGTCTCGGCGCCTTTGCGGGCGTACCACCACCAGGTCACGACGATGCAGCTCAGGTAGAAACCGACGAACATGTAGAAAGCCAGCGCCGGGCTACCGGTCATGGCCATCGACGAGCCGAATGTCTTGGGAATGAAGAAGGCGCCAAAGGCCCCCATGGCAGAGCTGAAACCGAGCACCGCGGCCGATTCCTTGCCGGCGTTTTTCACCGCCTGCTCGTGAGCCTTCGCGCCTTTTCCGGCGGCGGCTTTTTCATGTTGGGTGCGGAAGATCACCGGGATCATGCGGAAGGTCGAACCGTTGCCGATGCCGGTGGTGAAGAACAGCAGCATGAACATGCCGAGGAAGCCGTAGAAGTTGCCGGCAGCACCCTGCTGGGGAATGAAGTGCAGCACGCCGAAGACCATCACGATCATCAGTACGAAGTTCCACAGGGTCACCCGTGCGCCACCGAGTTTGTCCGCCAGCCAGCCGCCCAGTGGGCGTACCAGGGCACCGACCAGTGGGCCGAGGAAGGCGAAGGTCAACGCGTTGACCTCGGGGAACGAGGTTTTGATCAGCATCGGGAAAGCGGCGGAGAAACCGATGAACGAACCGAAGGTGGCCAGGTACAGCCAGCACATCAGCCAGTTGTGCTTGCGTTTGAAAATCACCGCCTGCTCGCTGAACGAGGCCTTGGCGCTGGACAGATCGTTCATGCCGAACCAGGCCAGCAGGGTCACGGCAATAATGAACGGCACCCACAGGAAGCCCGCGTTCTGCAGCCACAACTGGCTACCGTCGGCCAGCACCTGAGGGTGTCCACCGAGCACACCGAAGACGCCGAAGGTGATCACCAGCGGCACGGCGAACTGCATCACCGAAACGCCGAGGTTACCCAGGCCGGCATTCAGGCCCAGGGCGGTGCCCTGCTGCGACTTGGGGTAGAAGAAGCTGATGTTGGACATGCTCGAGGCGAAGTTGCCGCCACCAAAGCCGCACAGCAGCGCAATCAGCACGAACACACTGTAAGGGGTGCTCGGGTCTTGCACGGCAAAGCCCATCCACAGCGTCGGCAGCAGCAGCGAGGCGGTGCTCAGGGCGGTCCAGCGGCGGCCGCCGAAAATCGGCACCATGAACGAGTAGAACACCCGCAAGGTAGCGCCCGACAGGCCCGGCAACGCCGCCAGCCAGAACAGCTGGTCGGTGCTGAAGGTAAAGCCGATGGCGTTCAGGCGCACGATCACCGTGCTCCAGACCATCCACACGGCAAAGGCCAGCAGCAGTGCGGGAATGGAAATCCACAAGTTGCGGGTAGCGGTCTTTTTCCCGCTACGCCCCCAGAACGCGGGGTCCTCTGGGCGCCAGTCATGAATGACCGGGCCTGAGTCAGGCTTTTTAAGAACCGACATGGTCTTCTCCTTGGGCAATACTGGAAAACGGATTCGAGGTCGCCTGCGGCTGTTTGCCGAGCAGCGGGCGTTTGCGGACTTCGCTGAAATACATCCAGATGAGCGACACCCAGACCACGCCGTACATCAGCATGAAGGCCGAGGAGCGCACGCCGGTGAGGTCCACCAGGGCGCCAAACATGATCGGCAGGACGAAGCCGCCAAGGCCGCCGGCGAGGCCGACGATGCCGGATACCGCGCCCATGTTTTGCGGGTAGTCGTTGGCGATGTATTTGAAGACCGAGGCTTTGCCGAAGGCGAAGGCAATGCCGATGATGAACAGCAGTGCGGTGAACAGCACCGGGTTCAGGCCGATGTGGAAATCCAGCGGGCCATTGAGTGTTTGCACCTGCAGCTGGGTTTGCGGGTAGGACAGCAGGAACAGGCAGATCCAGCTGACCCACAGCACCCACCAGGTCACGCTCTGCGCGCCCCAGCGGTCCGACATCCAGCCGCCGACGGCACGCAGCACACCGCCCGGCAAGGAGAAACACGCGGCCAGCAGCGCTGCGCTTTGCAGGCTGAAACCGTATTCCTCGACGTAGTACTTGGTCATCCACAGCGCCAGGGCCACGTAGCCGCCGAAGACAATCGAGTAGTACTGGCAGTAGCGCCACACCGCCGGATCCTTCAGGGCCTTGAGCTGCTCGGCGAGGCTCGCGCCTTTGGCACTGCGGTGGTCTTTGTTGTCGGAACAGAGGAACCAGAACAGCAGCGCGGTAATGAACAGGATGGCACTGAAGACCTTGGGCACCAGCTGCCAGCTGCCGGCGGCAATCAACGCCGGGGCAAGGAACTTGGTGACGGCCGAGCCTGCGTTACCTGCACCGAACACGCCCATGGCGAAGCCCTGGTTGTCCTTGTCGAACCATTTGGCGACGTAGGCGATGCCGACGGAGAACGAGCCGCCGGCCAGCCCGACAAACAGCCCCAGGGCAAGGAACTGCCAGTAGGCAGTGGCATGGCTGATCAGGTACAGCGGCAACACGCAGGACAGCATCAGTACGAAGAACACGATGCGGCCACCAAAACGGTCGGTCAGCAGACCGAGCGGCAGGCGCACCAGCGAGCCGGTCAGCACCGGTGTCGCGGCCAGCAGACCAAACTGGGTTTCGTTGAGGTGGAGCAGTTCCTTGATCGGAACGCCGAGCACGGCAAACATCATCCAGACCATGAAGCAGACGGTGAAGGCCAGCGTACTCATGCCCAGTACCAGGCCCTGTCGTACACGCGGTGGATTCATGTTGCGTCTCCCGATTAAAAGCATTGGCGGCAGACTAGAGAGGCAAACCCGGTAAAAACTTGACTCCGATCAACGAAGCCAAATCGCGTTCGGGTCTATGATTTGCCCGCCTACCTCCAACGAGGTAGAGCCGAGAAACCTCCAAACCCCTTATTTATTAGTGTCTTGGCGTTTTCAGGCCGGGCATTTACGCAGCACCTGAGGGTAGGAACTCTTTAGAGGTAGAACGCCAGGGACGGGCTGCAGAATCATCGGCAGTCACACATCGGAGCCCTGCATGCATGCTTTTCCCCGCTTGGCAAAAAGGCCCCGGTCATGACCCGCTGGCTGCGCAGCTCCCTGCCCGCGCGCGCCGGCGTTGCGGTGATCCTGATTGCGGTACTGGCGCTGGCCAGCTCCTTGAGCGCGGGTCTGATTGCCTGGTTCAGCCAGGGTGATGCGGCGGCGATCAATACCGCAGGCTCGGTGCGTATGGAAACCTACCGCCTGAGTTGGAAGCTGGCCTCCGGCGCCGACCGCGAAGAAATCAACCACGTCAGTCAAAGCCTGCAGCAACGGCTCAATAGCCATACCCTCAAGGCGGTGCTGGAAGACGGCAGCAATGCCGCGCTCAACGCCAGCTACCAGCAATTGCAGGATTACTGGCAGCACACCCTCAACCCGGCGCTTGAGCGCGGTGACGCCATGGCGTTCCAGGCCAGCGCCCTGCCCTTCGTCGAGCAGCTCAACCAGTTCGTCAATCTGCTGCAGCGCCAGAGCGAACATAAGCAAACCTGGCAACAGCTGATTCAGGGCGCGGCGCTGTTCATCACCATGATCGTGCTGCTGGTGGGCCTGTACGAACTGCAGAACAGCGTGATCAGCCCGCTGCAGGAGCTGGTGGATGCCACCCGGCGCTTTCAGCGCGGCGAGTTCCAGGCGCGGGTCAACCATCAGTCCGAAGATGAGTTGGGCCAGCTGGCCAACAGCTTCAACGCCATGGCCGAAACCATCGAGCAGTCCCATCGCACCCTGGAGACTCAGGTCCAGCAAAAAACCCTGAACCTGCAGCAGGCCAATGCCGCCCTCGAGCTGCTCTATCAAAGCAGCCGCAGCCTGGCCACGCGCCTGGCCAACGCCGAAGGCCTCGATGAGCTGATCCGCCGCTTCCAGCAGCGCCTGCCAGGCTTGCGCCTGTCGCTGTGCCTGCAAGGCCAGCTGCAAGCCCCGGCCCAGCAATTGCTCGCCCTGCATGGCGCCGACAGCCGCAAAGTCTGCGCCAGCAGCGACTGCGCCACGTGCCAGCGCCACGAACAACGCAACCCGCAGAGCTACAGCATCAGTAACCAGGGCAGCGCCCTGGGTGAACTGAAGGCGCACTTTATCGATGGCCACACCCCACAAGCGTGGGAAACCCAGCTTATCCAGGCCCTGGCCAACCTGATCGGCACCTCACTGTCACTCAAGCGCCAGCGCGAGCAAGACCATCGCCTGCTGCTGCTCGAAGAGCGCGCGATCATCGCCCGCGAGTTGCATGACTCCCTGGCCCAGGCGCTGTCCTACATGAAGTTGCAAGTCAGCCGCATGCAAACCTTGATGCGCCGTGGCGAACCGGTGGAAACCCTCGAAGGCGTGACCGCCGAGCTGCGCGAAGGGCTGAACAACGCCTACCGCCAGTTGCGCGAACTGCTGACCACCTTCCGCCTGCAGATTCACGACGCCGGCCTGGCTCAGGGTCTCAAGGACACGGCGCAGGAATTCACCCGCCGCGGTGCCTTCGAGGTGCACCTGCACATCGACAACCTGGCCTTCGAACTGTCGGCCAGCGAACAGATCCATATCCTGCAGATCACCCGCGAGGCCCTGTCCAACTGCCTGCGCCACGCCCATGCGCAAAACACCTGGCTGCAGCTGCGCCAGGATGGCGAAATTGTTCGGCTGTCGATCGAGGACGATGGCCGCGGTTTCGTCGGCAGCCGCGACCCACGCGAACACCACGGCCTGAACATCATGGATGAACGCGCACGTAGCCTGCATGGCCACCTGCAGATCCTTTCCAGGGAACCGCAAGGCACCCTCGTCCAGATGGAGTTCCGTCCGGAATTTCTCGGCCAGCACATCCAAGGAAACATCACATGAACACGCCTGTGAACTGCCGCATCCTGCTGGTGGACGATCACCCGATGATGCGTCGTGGCATCCGCCAGATGCTCGAACTGGAAGACGACTTCGAAATCGTCGGCGAGGCCAACCACGGCGAAGAAGCCCTGGCCATGATCGAACCGCTGCAACCGGACCTGGTGCTGCTCGACAACAACATGCCGCAGATGAATGGCATCGAGACCCTGCGCCACCTGCGCAACCAGTCCTACAGCGGCAAGGTCCTGTTGTTCACCGTCTCCGACGCCGAAGACGACATCCGCGACGCCTTGCGCCTGGATGCCGATGGCTATCTGCTCAAGGACATGGAGCCGGAGCTGCTGATCCAGTACATCCGCGATGCCATGAACGGCGCGCTGGTCATCAGCCCGGGGCTGACCCAGGTCATGGCCCAGGCCCTGCGCTCTCCGCCCCGTCACCCTGAGGTAGAGCTGACCGAACGCGAACGCCAGGTGCTCAAGACCATTGCCAGCGGCTACAGCAACAAAGTCATCGGCCACAAGCTGGGGATTACCGAAGGCACGGTGAAAGTCCATGTGAAGAATCTGCTGCACAAACTCGGCCTGCGCTCACGGGTCGAGGCTGCCGTCTGGGCCATGGAACACCTGCGTCACCAGGGCTGACTGCCCCTTTCGAGGTAGGCCTGTGGAGGCATAGGCCACAGGCGTACGGCGCTCTACCATGGCGGTCAGCGGAGGTATCCCATGCTGACCCACCCTTCACTCGTACTGTTTTTGCGGCGCCATCATCTGTTCAACCAGTTGCCCGACAGCGTCTTCGAACAAGTCTGCGGCCTGGCCATGCAGCGGCGCCTGAGTTGTCACGACACCCTCATGCACCAGCGCGACCCGGCCAAGCGCTTTTTTCTACTGGTCAGTGGCCAGATCAAGCTGTACCGCATCACCGCCCAGGGCCAGGAAAACCTGGTCGAAATCATCCAGCCCGGGCAGTCTTTTGCCGAAGCCTTGCTGTTCAGCCAGACCCGCTACTACCCGGTCAGCGCCACCGCGCTCAAGGACAGCGTGGTGATCAGTATCGAAGGCAACCATTACCGCAACGCCCTGGAAGACCAGCCGCAGGTGTGCCTGTCGATCCTGGCCAGCATGAGCATTACCCTGCACCAGCGGCTCAAGGATATCGACACGCTGACCCTGGCCAGCGCCAGCCAGCGGGTGGTGAATTTTCTCCTGCAGGAGCGTGACCCGCAAGACGATCGGGTCCTGCTGCAGGTGCCCAAACGCCTGGTAGCCTCGAAGCTGGGCATTCAACCGGAAACCTTCTCGCGCATTCTCCATCGCCTGGTGGAGAACGGCCTGATCGCCATGGAGCGCCGCGACATTCGCATTCTCGCGACTGAGGCGCTGGTCGACTATCACGCCTGAGCGGCCTATCACTGGAGCGCCTTCATGCCCCGCACTGCCCTGCCCCTGGTCTACTCCTGCTCCGGCTGCTCCAACGTCGCGCAACTGGCCAATAACGTGGCATTGCGCCTGGACCGCGAAGGCCTGGCACAGATGTCCTGTATCGTCGGGGTCGGCGGGCAAGTGCCGGCGTTGGTCAACCTCGCCCGTTCAGGGCGCTGGATCCTGGCGCTGGACGGCTGCCCGCTACAGTGTGTCGCCGGCTGCCTGCGCCAGCACGGGTTGCAGGCTGACAAGCACTTGATCCTCAGCCAGCAAGGGTTGCGCAAGCGTTATGGCGAGGACTGCAGCGCGGCGCAGGCCGATGAGGTGTTTTCCGAGATCCGTCAGTTGCTGGCGGATCTCGGCGCTAAATAGGCGACAGGATCAGCCTGTCGCCAATCCCTTCCCTGCCCGCTCCAGGTTCCGCCACAACCACACCGGCAAGACCTCGGGGTCGAGGCTGTCGATCAGGTTCTTCAGGGTCAGCCCCAGTTCGGTATCGCCTTCAATGACCAGACGCCGCCTGAAGAACAAGGTGTCGGGGTCCTCCTGCCGACTGGCCAGCAACAGAAACTCGCGCCAGTTGCCGCGGATGGTGACATCGGCCTTGGCCTGTGCGGCAATCTCCAGGCCGTACAGGGTGCGGGTCAAATACCAGGTCAGGTTCAGATCGGGAATGCGCAGACATAGCCAGCGCCCGCGCAGCAGGTCAAATTCACCGTCCTTCAGTGGCTCGGCCAGGCAACGGTTAAGTGCCTGCTGCAAGGCCACACGCTGCAGCACAAAGGGCACATGACGGATCAGCGGGAACACGCGGTCGGCGCCGCGCAGCAACCATTGTTTGCGATTCAGCACAGGCCTACCTCCTCAACGCGCAGCATGCCCGCCTGGCCATGCCAGTAGCCGTTGCACCCTTCGACGTGCAGAGGCGGTGCTTCACCCTGGCGTACGCGCTGGAAGGCCTCGATTACTTCGACCATGCCCTGCGCACGCGGACTCAAGCGCAGCAGGTTGGCGCCGCTGGCCGCCAGACCCTGGTAGTCGGCCAACAAATTAGTGACCTCGGCCGACATTGTCTGAATACCGTTGAGGGTGAACAGCGGCTGGCCTTCCTGACTGCTCAGCGCCAGGCCATCGGGGTAGTTCAGGCAGCAGAACTGGCAATCATCCTTGGGCCGGTTTTCCGCCCGTGCGGTGAAGCAGCGTGCCGAGTACGCCAGTGGCAGGTGCCCATAGGCGAAGACTTCCACCTCTGGCAGCTCACGGCCCAAATCCCGGACCTGATCGAGGATCGAGCGGATCAGCGTCGCCGAACATTCCACCGGCGGCACCCAACGGGTCATCCCGCAATCCTGCAGTTGCGCCAGGGCGTGGCCGTTGTACAGATTGAGCGCCGGACCACCGACGAAGGGCAGTTTGCGCTCGGCCAGAAACTGCACCGCGCCCATATCGTTGGCTTCCACCAGCACCTCGCCGTTGTCGCACAAGCGCCGCAGGCTGGAGAGTTCGGAAGCGGCTTCGACCAGGGTCAGGCTCGACAGTACGATCTGTGCCTGACTGCAGCTTTGCAGCTCGCGGCCCAACCCCAGCCAGTGATCCAGATTCATCGCCCGACGTTTCGAGCAGACGGTTTCGCCAAGATAAATGACATCCAGGGGCAACGCCGACATCTCGGAATAGAAACGCCCCAATTGCTCTTTGTCCCAGTAATACAGGACGGGTCCCAGGCTAAGCTTCATGTCCAGTCCCTCATTGCCATGATCGATGGTAAGCACCCAGGGTGGTCTGGCTGCCTTCGGACAAGCCAGCCAGCACCTTGCGCCACTGGTCCTGGACGGCGAAACGCTCAGGTGCCAGGCGATGAGCATCGAGCGCGGCGCGCCAGACCTGGGTGACCTGCTCGACATACGCCGGACTGCGCTGACGGCCTTCGATCTTCACCGCTTCGACGCCCATCGCCGCAAGCTCCGGCAACAGGTCCAGGGTGTCGAGACTGGTGGGTTCTTCGAGGGCATGGAAGCGCTTGCCGCCAACCAGGAAACGCCCCTTGCACAAGGTCGGATAACCGGCCGGTTCTTCGGGGCTGTAGCGATCGATCAGCACTTCACTCAGGCGTGCACTCAAGCCCTCGGCGTCTTCGCTCCAGCGCACCGCCTTGGCCGGTGAACACACGCCGCACAGGTTCGGCGACTCGCCGGTGATGTAGGAAGACAGGTGGCAACGTCCTTCGGCCATGATGCACAAGCTGCCGAAGGCGAAGACCTCGATGGGTACTGTGCTGTTGGCCGCGACCTGACGAACCTGGGCCAGCGACAGCACGCGCGGCAGTACTGCGCGGCGGATGTTGTAGTGCTGGGCGTAGAACGCCAGGGCACTGGCATTGGTGGCCGAACCTTGCACCGACAGGTGCAGGGTCAGCTGCGGATGGCGCTTGCTGGCATAACCCAGCACCCCGGGGTCGGCGGCGATCAGCGCATCGACATCATGGTCGGCGGCGCGGTCCACCGCGCGTTGCCAACGTTCCCAACCCTGAGGCTGCGGGTAGGTGTTGACCGCGACATAGAGCTTGCGTTGATGTTGACGGATATAGGCGACGGCGGCGTCGAACTGCTTGTCGTCCATGTTCAGGCCGGCGAAGTGCCGGGCATTGGTGTCATCGCGAAAACCGACGTAGACGGCATCGGCGCCTTGGCGTACCGCCGCTTTGAGCGCGGGCAGGTTCCCTGCCGGGCAGACCAGTTGCATGGGCATTCCTCATGAAAGAACGTGTCCCGGCCCCCGCCTGCGATGCGTCACGCGAGCAGGCCCGGTGCAATCGAAAATGCGCCGCCAGTCTAGCCAGACCGCCGGCGCAGACCTTGACGACAATCAAGGCCGGTCACTGCATGAGTTCGGCAAAAGACAGGAAGGTCACGTTGTCGTGCTTGTGCACCTGCTGTTCACACTCCACCACCGCCAGGCCATCGGCCCAGCAGGCGGCCGCGAGCATTGCCGAGCTCTGCTGCGGGTGCAGTTGCACGCTTGGCTGGCCATCGGCAGCGGCGGTCAGTCTGGCGCGCAAGTACTGACGGCGCTTGTTGCGCTGCAACCAGTCAAAACCTGCCGGCAACGCCATCGGCCGCGGCAACACGTCGCGTACACCCTGGGCCCTGAGCAGGAACGGACGCACCACCACCAGTGCGGTGATCAGCGCTGCGGCGGGGTTACCCGGCATGCCGATCCAGGGCTTGCCGGCCACTTCGCCAAAGGCCAGCGGCTTGCCCGGTTGAATCGCCAGGCGCCATAGATCCAGGCTGCCCAAAGTCTCGATGGCATGCTTGAGGTGGTCTTCCTCGCCGACCGAGACACCGCCGGAACTGAGCATCAGATCGCACTCCGAAGCCGCCAGGCTCAAGGCATGGCAGCTGGCCGACAGGTCGTCGGCCATCACCCCGTAGTCATGCACTTCAACGCCCCAGCCTTGCAACAAGGCCGACAGGCAATAGCGATTGCTGTTGTAGATCTGCCCCGGTGCCAGCGGCTGGCCGGGTTCGCGCAGCTCGTCACCGCTGCTCAGCAGGCACACCCGCAAGGGTCGATAGACCTCGACCCAGCAGACCCCGGCCGCAGCCAGCAAACCCAGTTCCTGGGCACGCAGACGCTTACCGGCCTGGAGCAACAGATGACCCTGGCGCACTTCCTCGCCGGCCTTGCGCACATGATCGCCCAGGCTGGCCGACGGCAACCACACCTGGTCGCCCTCGACCCGGCAGAGCTCCTGGGGCACTACTGTATCGGCGCCGGGTGGTAGCGGCGCGCCGGTGAAGATGCGTACCGCTTGCCCCGCCAGTAGCGGTGTGCTGGCTGCCTGTCCGGCGGCGATCCGTCCGGCCAGATTCAAACAGCCCCCGGCCACAGGAAGGTCAGCGACTCGGAAGGCGAAGCCGTCCATGGCGCTGTTGTCCCAGCCTGGCAGGTCGAGGGGCGAATGAATGTCCAGCGCCAGGACGCGCCCCAGGGCTTTTTCCAGCAGCACGGTTTGCGCTGCCGGCGGTGGTGGCGCCTGCTCGAGCAAATGTTTGATCGCCTGGTCGACCGGCATCAGCTGGCCGCTGTCGCATACCGGACGGCTCATGGGCGCCCCCCACAGGCCTCGATTGCCTGCTCGGCCTGGACCTTGAGATGCGGGGCGAAATTGCACGGGCCGGTACGGCTGTCGAGTTGCCCGAGGAGGATCTGGTTCCAGGCCGTGCGGCAGGCGCCGGGTGAACCGGGGACGCAACAGACCAGCACGCCATTGCTCATTCCAGCCAAGGCCCGCGACTGCAGACTGGACATGCCGATCTCCGCCAGCGACACCTGACGGAACAACTCGCCAAAGCCCTCCACATGCTTGTCCAGCAGCGGCAGAACCGCTTGTGGCGTGTTGTCACGTACGGTGAAACCGGTGCCGCCGGTGGTCAACACCACCTGCACTTTGGGATCGGCGATCCAGCGCGAGAGTGTCGCGCGGATCTGGTAGATGTCATCTTTGACCAGATCTCGGTCGACCAGCTGGTGCCCGGCGGCCTGGAGCAAGTCGCAGAGGGTCTGTCCCGAAGTGTCGTTGTCAAAGCTGCGTGTGTCGCTGATGGTCAGTACCGCAATGTTCAGCGGCTCAAAGGTGCGTTGCGCCAGATGGGCCATGTCCGGACCCTCCCATGATGAGAATGCGCCCAAGCCTGAACCGAAACAGCAGGCGAACCTATTCCTCCAAGGAGGTACCTCGACCGGGAGCGCCGCTCAGGGCGCCAGACGGCTGCGGGTCCACACGCCATCCTGCAACCGGTAATCGAGGCGGTCATGCAGACGGTCGGCGCGGCCCTGCCAGAACTCCATGCGCTCCGGTTGCAGGCAGTAACCGCCCCAGTGCTGCGGACGCTGCAGCGGCTGATCGACAAAGCGGCGGATGGTCTGCGCCAGCAACGCTTCCAGCGCCGCCCGGTCGGCAAGCACCTGGCTTTGCGGTGATGCCCAGGCACCCAGGCGGCTGGTCAATGGACGCGAATCGAAGTATTCATTGCTGAGCTGCGGGTCGAGGCGCTGCACTTGGCCTTCGATGCGTACCTGGCGTTCGAGCCCCGGCCAGAAAAAGGTCATCGCCGCCCACGGATTGGCGTCCAGCTCCTGCCCTTTGGCACTCTGGTAGTTACCGAAAAAGGTAAAGCCCGCCTCGCTAACGCCCTTTAGCAACAAGACGCGCCCGTGCGGGCGCCCCTGACTGTCGACCGTGGCCAGGTGCATGCTGTTGGCCTCCACCGGCGCGCATTCGGTTTCCCGCGCCTGTTGCAGCCACTGCGCGAACATCAGCAGCGGATCGTGCCCGGCGGCCTCTTCCTGCAGGCCACCGAGGGTGTAGTTGCGGCGCATCTGAGCCAGGGACAGGGGCATGACAGTGATCTCCGGTGGTGGGAGTGCGCAGTCTGTTGGCTCGCCCTCCTCGTCACCTTGACCGCCATCAACGTCTGGCGCGCTTACTTCAGATGCAAGCGCTTGGCCAGCTTGTGCAGGTTGCTCGGATCGACCTGCAGCAGGCGTGCGGCGCTCGCCCAGTTGTCCGCACACAACTCCAGCGCGCGGACAATGGTCTGGCGCTGGCAGGCGTCGACCGCCTCGCTCAACGACGCATGCGGCAACGCCGCTTCGGCAACCTGCGCAGCGTGTTCGGCACTGGGCGCGGCCAGTTCGGCGCTGTCCAGATCAAGCAACTCAGGCTCCAGGGTGATGATCAGGCTACGGTTGCCACCGCGGCTGAGCTGCTTGAGCGCAGCGCGGCTGATCACATGCTCCAGTTCGCGCACGTTGCCCGGCCAGTGGTACGCCAGCAACGCCCGCTCGGCCGCCGCCGACAGACGCAAGCCGCGCAGGCCCAGACGGGTGCGGTTGAGTTCAAGAAACTGCCCGGCCAGTATCAGCACGTCATTGCCACGCTCGCGCAACGGCGGAATCGGCACCGGATAGACCGACAGGCGATGGTACAGGTCGGCGCGGAACAGGCCCTCGCGAATGCTGTCGGGCAAATGCCGGTTGGTCGCGGCGATGATGCGTACATTCACGTGCAGCGGCTTGTCAGCCCCCAGGCGCTGGATCTCGCCGTTCTGCAGGGTGCGCAGCAGTTTGGCCTGCACGCTCAATGGCAACTCGCCGACTTCGTCAAGAAACAGCGTGCCGCCGTTGGCCGCATCGAAACGCCCGGCACGGTCGCTGTTGGCCCCGGAGAAGGCACCTTTGACATGCCCGAACAGCTCGCTTTCGGCCAGCGATTCCGGCAAGGCGGCGCAGTTCACCTGAATCAACGGCTTGTGACTGCGCCGCGAAATGCGGTGCAAACGCCGGGCGAACAATTCCTTGCCCACCCCGGTCTCGCCCAGCAACAACACCGGCAGTTCCGAGTCGGCCAGCACATCCAGTTCGTTGAGCAATTGATGCATCACCTGGCTCTGGCCGAGAATCTCACCCTCCTGAACCGGCATGCGCAGGTCCACCGGCTCGCTGCGGGACAGGCGCAGGCTGCGGTTTTCCTGTTCCAGCCGGGTAACCCGCACCGCCGCTTCGATCTGCAGGGTGCAGCGTTTCAATTCATCCCGGGCGGCGGCATCGAAGGTCCCGGCCTGCAGGGCGTCGAGGGTGATCGCCCCCCAGATCTGCCCTTCCACATACAGGCTCACACCCATGCAGTCATGCACCGCCAATGGCTCACTGAGCGCGGTGTCGAGCAGGCCGTCGTAGGGATCGGGCAAGCGGCTGTCGGGCTCGAACCAGGTGGGCTCGCGCGAGGCCATGATCGCCGCCAGGCGCGGATGCTGAGCGATGACAAAGCGCCGCCCGAGGGCTTCATGCACCAGGCCGACCGTGGCCACCGGGCGCAGGCTGTCGTCGTCTAGGCGCAACAAACCGACAGCACCGCAGCTGAAGTACTCGCGCAGGGTTTGCACCAGTCGTTGCAAGCGCACGGCATTGGGCAGTTCGACAACCAGATCGGCGTCGAGGCTTTCTCGTTGCATGGTGGTAATTACCCTCTGTGGTTGTATCTACCCTGACTCATCAGGGTGATATTCACCACCACAAAAAATAAACTCCATGATTTCAGTCAGTTAAAGATGGCACGGGCGATGCACCAGCCAGGGAGACCTTTGCACTTACGATCAAGGAACCCTGATGAGCCAGACACTTCTCGAAAAAAGCCTCGGTCAACTGGCCTGTGACATCCCCGGCGCCACGCGGATCTTCCACAGTTTCAACCTCGACTTTTGCTGTGGCGGGCAGAAAACCCTGCATGAAGCGGCCCTGGGCAAGCAGCTGGACCCGACGCTGATCGCCGAGGCACTGGGCAAACTGCAGGACAGCGGCGGCGCAACCGACGATTGGCGCGAGGTGCCGCAAACCGAACTGATTGCGCACATTCTGGCGCGCTATCACCAGCGTCACCGTCAACAGTTGCCGGAGCTGATCCGCCTGGCGCGGCGTGTGGAGCAGGTGCACGGCGCCCGCAGCAGTTGCCCCAACGGCCTGGCCGACCACCTGCAGGCCATGCAACAAGAACTCGAAGGCCACATGCTCAAGGAAGAACAAGTGCTGTTCCCGCTATTGCAGCAAGGCATCGGGCAGCATGCCGCCCCGCCTATTCGGGTGCTGCGCCTTGAGCATGATCAGCACGGCGAAGCGCTGGAAACCCTGCTGGCATTGACCCACAACATCACCCCACCGGCCGACGCCTGCAATACCTGGCGCGCCCTGTACCGAAGCCTGGCGGAGTTTCGCGACGACCTGATGCAGCACATCCACCTGGAGAACAACGTGCTGTTCATCAAGGCGCTCGCTCCCGTCCATTGAAGCGTTGCGCGCGGGTGGGGTCAGCCGTTGCGGGTAAAGCGATAGGTTGTCACTGCACACAACAGCAACCCCGCCAGCGCCAGCGAGCCGCCGACCAGGCCGATATTGGCCAGGCCCATCTGCACACTGACCACACTGCCGATCAAGGCACCGGCACCGATACCGATGTTGTAGATGCCGGAAAACATCGCCATCGCCACATCGGTTGCGTCAGACGCCAGAATCAGCACCTTGGACTGCAAGGCCAGGCTGAAACACATGATCGAAATACCCCAGAGCATACTCAGGGTACCGAGCATGGCGAAGTCGCCCGACAGCGGCAGCAACAGCAGCAAGCTGGCGGCCAGCATGGCAATCGCAGCGAGCAGGAAGCCGCTGGGAAAACGCTCGCTGTAACGGCTGAACAGCACCGAACCGAACACCCCGGCGCCACCGAACAGCAACAGCAGCAAGGTAGTGCGCTCGCCGCTGATCCGGGCGACATTCAAGGCAAACGGCTCGATGTAGCTGTAGGCAGTGAACTGCGCGGCGATCACCAACGCGACCAGCACGTACACCGTTACCAGCGCCGGGCGCTTGAACAGTACCGGCACACTGCGCAACGAGCCGGAGTTCTGACTCGGCAACAACGGCAGCGACTTGACCAGACAGATCAAGGTCGCCAGTGCCACCCCGGCAATCGCCAGGAAAGTAATGCGCCAGCCCAGCGCCTCACCGACGACCCGGCCCAACGGGATGCCCATGACCATCGCCAGCGTGGTACCGGTCGCCAGCAACCCCAGCGCCTTGGCCTGCTGTCCTGGTGGCGCCACCCGCACCGCCAAAGAGGCGGTAATCGCCCAGAACACCGCATGCGCGAGGGCAATGCCGATGCGGCTGAGCAACAGCATGGCGAAGCTCTGCGCCACCCAGGACAGCAAATGGCTAACGATAAACAACACGAACACCACGATCAGCAGCTTGCGCCGCTCGACATTGCGCGTCAGCAGCATCATCGGCAGCGAGGCCAGGGCCACCACCCAGGCATAGATGGTCAGCATCAGGCCGACCTGAGCGGTGGACATGTCGAAACTTGCGCCAATGTCGCTGAGCAGGGCTACCGGTACAAACTCGGTGGTGTTGAAGATAAACGCCGCAAGGGCCAGGGCGATCACACTGAGCCAGCTGCCGGCTCGCGCATCCACGGGGGTATTCATCGGTGGGGGTGTTACTCCAGATCGTTTGCAGACGCCAGGCACACCATTGCGCCCAGCCTGAAGCACCCACGCCCGTCGGGCCTGAGTGGAAGCGTGTTCGCTGAGGAAGAGTTTATAAGTATGCGGGGTAGCGCTTGCTGGCAAGGATAGTACGTCAGCCCCCGGCCTGTCACAACCGCTCTGCTGTTGGTCTGGCTGGCGAGGGCAGTTTTCAGGGGCACTGCTACACTGAATTCGCTGAAAGGAGGAATGAATCATGTCCGATAAAGACATCACCACGCTGTTGACCCTGATCGACCACCGGCAAGCCACCCTGGCCTCGGCCTGCAAGGAAATCGCCGACTGGATCGACCGTCAGGGCGACGTACCGGCCGCAGGCAGGATTCGCGCCAGCCTCAAGGCGGTAGAAGCCGACGGCGCTCTGGTGAAGAAAACCCTGACCTCGCTGAAGGTCGACCGCCCGCTGCCGCGCTTTCGTTGATTAGCGACAGCAGGCGCGCGTGCCGACTCTGAACGCCCGGGTTCGACTCCACCAGGCACATGCCTGGGCCTTCGACTTCCCGTGCGTTGTGGCGCGCCGATGAATATCCTCTACGACGAGCGCCTCGACGGCGCCTTGCCGCGTGTCGACAAGCCGGCACTGCTGCAAGCGTTGCGCGCACAGATTCCCGACCTGGACATCCTCTCTGACGAGGAAGATCTCAAGCCCTACGAGTGCGACGGGCTTTCGGCGTACCGCACCACGCCGCTGCTGGTGGTGCTGCCGCAGCGTATCGAGCAAGTCCAGGCCCTCCTCGTTCTGTGTCATCAGCGTCAGGTACCGGTTGTTGCTCGGGGTGCCGGCACCGGACTTTCGGGCGGCGCCTTGCCGCTGGCCCAGGGTGTGCTGCTGGTAATGGCGCGCTTCAACAAGATTCTCGAGATCGACCCTGCGGCACGCACCGCCCGCGTACAACCGGGCGTGCGCAACCTGGCGATCTCCCAGGCCGCCGCCCCCTATGACCTGTACTACGCCCCCGATCCCTCGTCGCAGATTGCCTGCTCAATCGGCGGCAATGTTGCGGAAAACGCCGGCGGCGTGCATTGCCTCAAGTACGGACTGACCGTGCACAACCTGCTGAAACTCGAAGTGCTCACCGTCGACGGCCAGTGCCTGACCCTCGGCGCCGACAGCCTCGACGCTCCGGGCTTTGATCTGCTGGCGCTGTTCACCGGTTCCGAAGGCATGCTCGGGGTCATCACTGAAGTCACCGTCAAGTTGCTACCGCGCCCGCAGGTGGCCAAGGTCCTGCTCGCCAGCTTCGACTCGGTGGAAAAAGCCGGCGCGGCGGTGGCCGCGATCATCGCTGCCGGGATCATTCCCGGTGGTTTGGAGATGATGGACAACCTGGCCATCCGCGCCGCTGAAGACTTTATCCATGCCGGCTACCCGGTCGAAGCCGAGGCGATTTTGCTGTGCGAGCTCGATGGCGTCGAAGCCGATGTGCGCGACGACTGCGAGCGCGTCCGCACGCTGCTGCGGCATGCGGGTGCCACCGAGGTACGCCAGGCGCGGGACGAGGCCGAGCGCGTCAGGTTCTGGGCTGGACGCAAGAATGCCTTTCCGGCCGTGGGCCGGATCTCGGCGGACTACTACTGCATGGATGGCACCATTCCGCGCCGCGAATTGCCCCATGTGCTGCAGGCCATCGCCGCGCTGTCGCGCAAGTACGACCTGCGGGTCGCCAACGTCTTTCACGCGGGCGACGGCAACATGCATCCGTTGATCCTCTTCGACGCCAACCAGCCCGGTGAACTGGAACGGGCCGAAGCCTTGGGCGGCGAAATCCTCGAGCTGTGCGTGAAGGTCGGTGGCAGCATCACCGGCGAGCATGGCGTCGGCCGAGAGAAGATCAACCAGATGTGCGCGCAGTTCAACAGTGACGAACTGACCCTGTTCCATGCCGTCAAGGCCGCTTTCGATCCCAAGGGCTTGCTCAACCCTGGCAAGAACATCCCGACCCTGCACCGCTGCGCCGAGTTTGGCGCCCTGCATGTGCACGGCGGTGCCTTGCCGTTCCCTGAGCTGGAGCGTTTCTGATGACGACCCTGAACCAGGACAGCAGCGCGCTGTTGCTCGAACAGGTCAACCAGGCCCGGGCCCAGGGCACGCCGCTGCAGATTCGCGGGGGTGCCAGCAAGGCCTGGCTCGGCCGTGCGCTGCAAGGGCAAGTAATCGATACCCGCAGCCATTGCGGCATCGTCAATTATGACCCCACCGAACTGGTGATCACCGCCCGTGCCGGCACACCGTTCAGCGAGATATCCGCTGTGCTGCAGGCCAACCAGCAGATGCTGCCCTGCGAGCCGCCGCACAGCGACGACGGCGCGACCCTCGGTGGCATGGTCGCTGCCGGACTGTCCGGACCGCGCCGCCCCTGGGCCGGTTCGGTGCGCGACTATGTCCTCGGCACCCGGGTCATTACAGGTCTTGGCCAACACTTGCGCTTTGGCGGCGAGGTGATGAAGAACGTTGCCGGTTACGATCTGTCGCGCTTGATGGCCGGGAGTTTCGGTTGCCTGGGATTGATCAGCGAGGTGTCGCTCAAGGTGCTGCCCATACCACGCTGCGAAGCCCATATCGCCCTACAGCTGGATGCCCGACAGGCCTTGTTGAAACTGGCGCAATGGGGCCAGCAACCGCTGCCGATCAGCGCCGCCTGTCATGACGGCGAGGTGCTGCGCCTGCGCCTGGAAGGCGGCGAAGGTTCGGTACGGGCAGCCCATGAGCGTCTGGGTGGCGAGACGTTCGCGGGCAGCTGGTGGCAAGACCTGAACCATCGGCGCCTGGATTTTTTCCGCGACCCGCAGCCACTCTGGCGCCTTTCCCTGCCCAACAACACTGCGCCTATGGACTTGCCTGGCGCGCAGTTGCTCGACTGGGCGGGTGCGCAACGCTGGTTGAAATCCGACGTCCATCCCGAACAGCTGCGCACTGTTGTCAGCCGCTTGGGTGGGCATGCCACCTGCTACACCCAGGGATACACCGACAGCCCTTTCCAGCCCCTGTCCAGCGGGCTGCTGCATTACCACCAACAGCTCAAGCAGCGCCTTGATCCACAGAGGATCTTCAACCCCGGACGGATGTACGCGGAGGTCTGAGCCATGCAAACCACCCTGAGCGAGGCCGCCAAACGCCTGGCCCGCGCCGAGGAAGCCGAGAGCATCCTGCGCACCTGCGTGCACTGCGGGTTCTGCAATGCCACCTGCCCGACCTATCAACTGCTCGGTGACGAACTCGATGGCCCGCGTGGCCGCATCTACCTGATCAAGCAAGTGCTTGAAGGCCACCCGGCCACGGCCAGGACCCAGCTGCATCTAGACCGCTGCCTGTCCTGCCGCAACTGCGAGACCACCTGTCCGTCGGGCGTTGATTACCACAACCTGCTGGACATCGGCCGTGCCGTGGTTGATCAGGCCGTGCCCCGCCCGCCCCTGCAGCGCGCGCTACGCAGCGGCCTGCGGCAACTGGCGGCGCGGCCGGCAACCTTCAGCCACCTGGTGCAGCTGGGGCGCAGCGTTGACGCGGTGTTGCCCGCAGCGCTCAAGGCCAAGCTGCCGCGCAGCGCTCCCGGCGCCAGCCCGCGCCCGCCTGTGCGTCACGCTCGACGCGTGCTGCTACTCGAAGGCTGCGTACAACCGGGCCTGTCGCCCAATACCAATGCCGCCGCGGCACGCGTTCTGGACCACCTCGGCATCAGTGTTGTTCCTGCTCCCGAGGCCGGCTGCTGCGGCGCCGTCGATTATCACCTGGACGCCCAGCAGGCCGGCCTTGAACGTGCCCGGCGGCTGATCGATGCCTGGTGGCCGGCCATCGAGTCGGGAGCCGAAGCCATTGTGCAGACTGCCAGCGGCTGCGGCGCGTTCATCAAGGATTACGGCAAACTGCTGCATCACGACCGCGGTTACGCCCTCAAGGCCCGGCGCGTCAGCGAACTGGCCAGGGACCTGGTGCAAGTGATCGATGCCGAGCCCGTAGAGCGCCTGGTTTGTCATAGCGACCAGTTGCTGGCATTCCATTGCCCGTGCACCCTGCAGCACGCACTGAAGCTTGGCGGCGCCGTGGAATCCGTACTCAAACGCCTGGGCTTCACCCTCAGCGCTGTCGCCGATGGCCACCTGTGCTGCGGTTCGGCCGGCACCTACTCACTGACCCAACCGGCCTTGGCCCGCCAGCTGCGCGACAACCGCCTCGATGCCCTGGAGCGCGGCCATCCCGACCTGATCGTCAGCGCCAACATCGGCTGCCAGGCGCACCTTGATGGCGCCGGGCGCACGCCCGTGCGGCACTGGATCGAAGTGGTCGACGAGGCACTCGCGAAGTCGCCATCTCTGACATAAGCTCAATCAGGCTTCATGGCTGTGCTGCCGCGTGTTTCCCAATCACGAGGACTCGTCATGCGTAACCTTCTGCTTGTTGCACTGCTCGTCGCCAGCCCGCTGGCGCTGGCCAAAACCGAATGTTCCAAAGCCGACAAGGTCCAGTGGCAGGACCCGGACAACTTCCAGCAAGACTTGAAGAAACAGGGCTACGAGATCAAGAAGTTCAAGATCACCGATGGCAACTGCTATGAGATCTATGGCTGGGACAAAGACAAACGCAAAGTCGAAATCTATTTTGATCCAGTCACCGGCAAGAAGGTGAAAGAAGAGGTCGAGGACTGAGGTGAGCGACAACACCCTGCGCCTCTGGGACCCCTTGGTGCGATTCTGTCACTGGTCGCTGGTGGTGGCATTCGTCGGCGGTTATTTCTTTACCGAAGAAGGCGACGGCTGGCACCGCTGGCTGGGCTACTACGCGGTGGCGATTGTGCTGGTCCGCACGATCTGGGGTTTTGTCGGCACGCCTGCGGCGCGCTGGCATGACTTCTGGCCAACCCCGGCGCGACTGAAGTGGCACCTGCATGCCCTGTTTAGCGGTAAGGACTACCACCGCCTCGGCCACTCCCCGCTCGGTGCCCTGGTCATGGTGCTGATGCTGGCGCTGATGTTCGGCCTGGGCGTGAGCGGGTTTCTGCTGGAAGAAGTGGACTACTTCTGGGGTGAAGAGCTGCCGCGGGACATTCATGAATACATGGCCAACACCTTGCTGGCGCTGGTCTGTATCCATATCGCCGCGGCACTGTTCGAAAGCCTGCGCCTGAAGGAAAACCTGCCGATGTCGATGATCACCGGCAGACGGCGCAATCCTCAGAAGCGATAGTTGGTGCTCAGTTCCAGGGTACGCGGCGCACCCGGGGTAATCAGATCGACCGAGCCATGGGCCGAGGCATAGTAGTCGCGGTCGAAGACGTTACGCAGGCGCAGCGCCGCATCCCACTTCGGCTGGTTGTACAACAAGGCGGCGTCGACGGTGGTGTAGGACGGCATCACCACAACGTTATCCAGCGCGGTGTAGCGCTCATCCACGTAGTTGGCGCCCATACCCACCCGCCAGGTCTCGGTCAGCGAACGCACCAGCCACAGGTTGGCGCTGGTGCGCGGGGTCAGGGTCGGCGTCTGGCCTTCGTTGGCCACACCATTGGTGCGGCTGTTGGACTTGGTGATTTCCGCATCGAGGAATGCGAAGCCACCATACACCTGCCATTTGTCCGTCAACTGGCCGCTGACCGTCGCCTCGAAACCGTCGGTACGCTGCTCACCCGCCAGTACCAGGTTGGCCGGATTGGCCGGGTCGGTGGTTTTCATGTTGGTGCGTTCCAGGCGGAACAAGGCGGCGGTCACCGCCAGGCGGCTGTCGAGCAGGTCCCACTTGGCACCGACTTCGTAGTTGGTGGTTTCCTCTGGCTCCAGCCCCTGGTTGCCGGTGCTCAAGGCGAACACTTCGGAAGACGGCTGGTAGGAACGGCTCACAGACACGTAGTAGGACTGAACCTGATCCGGCTGGAACACCAGGCCGACGCGCGGACTCCAGGTGGTGTCGGTACGTGACAGGTCGGCGCCGCTGAGGTCGTCGGCGTACTCCTGGTCGAAGACGTCGTAGCGCACCCCGACCAGCGCCTTCCACTGCGGTGCCAACTCGATCAGATCCTGCACGTAGAAACCGGCGGTGTCCTGGGTGGTGGTGCCCTTGGCGGTCTGACGGCTAGCCTGGAACGGTACATCCACCAAGCCATCGCGGAACACCGGGACCTGGGCGACATTGTTCTGGCTGAACACCGACTGGTCCTTGACCTGGCGACCCAGCTCCACACCGTACAGCAGGTTGTGGTTCATCCCGGCCAGCTGCGCCTGGTGCTTGAGTTCGGTCTGGTTGAACCAGCCATCCTCGGTACGCTGCACGTTGCCACGGTTCAACTTGACCAGCAGCTCGCCGTTGGCGGCGGTGACAAAGCGCGTCGGGCTGGAGTCGGCCAGGGTGTTGTTGCGGTCCAGATCGTAGTGGTAATAACGGCTGGTGTTGCTCAGGGTGAAATCATCGTTCAGGCGATAATCAACGCCCGCGGTAAAGGAGAACACCTCGCTGCGGGCATAGTCATCGTCCGGGTCGGCAGCGCCGAAACGCTTGTCACGGTCGACATCCACCGGCCGGTCGCCGAGGGCCGGGATACCGAAGTCGATCAGACGCTTGTCGTACAGGTAAGTGGCACCCACGGTCAGATCAAGGTCGTCGGAGAGCTTGAAGTAAGCGGTCGGTGCAATGGCCTTGCGGTCGATGTAACCGTCGTCGCGGAAGGTGTCGCTGTCTTCCAGGGCACCGGTGATGCGGAACGCTTTGTCGCCCTGCTGCTGGTCGGCCCAACCGGCATCGAACTGGGTGCGGCGCTTGCCTTCGCTGTCGAAGCTCACCCCGACTTCCTGCACCGGGTTGAAGTTGGGCTTCTTGCTCACGCTGTTGATCAGGCCGCCGGACGAGCCGCGCCCGTACAGCACCGCCGCCGGGCCCTTGATCACCTCAACGCGCTCGACGTTGGAAAGATCACGGTAGTACAGCGCATCGTCACGCAATCCATCGACGTACATATCGCCAATGGCACTGAAGCCGCGAATGGTGACCTGGTCGCGCTGGCCGTCACCGTTGGACAGACCGATACCAGGCACGTTCTTGAGCACGTCTTCCATCGACTGTGCGCCCTGGTCCTTGATCACGCTTTGCGGCACCACGTTGACCGTCTGCGGAATATCGCGCAGCGGCGCGTCGATTTTCAGCGCGCTCTTGCTTTCGGTGGCCTTGTAGCTTTGCTCTTCGTAACTGCTGTTGACCGAGGTTGCCGGGATAGCCAGGGTTTCGGCCTGCAATGCTGGAGCAACCAGCACGCTCAGCACAGAAAGGGAAGCCGGGCGAATGCGCGAAAATGCCACCATGTGTTCCTTTTTTGTAAAGATTGTAAAGAAGAACGTAAATGGTAACGATTTGTAAATGAGAAGAGAATACTAATACGACGCAATATTTTGATGGCGCGCACAAAAAAGCCAGGCTGCCGTCCTTGACTGCAGCCTGGCTTGGGTACGCCTGTCAGCAGGCGATCAATGCATATGCTCGTGACCGTGCATGGCCTCGGCATTCAAGGCACGTACCGGCGCCTTGACCTCCAGGGTCTGCTTCTGGCCTTTGGCATCTTCGATCACCAGGGTCAGTGGCACCTGCTCCCCTTCCTTGACCTGTTGCTTGAGCTTCATCAGCATCACGTGATAGCCGTTCGGGTCGAGGCTTACTGCCTTGCCCGCAGGCAAATCGACGCTGTGCACCTGCTTCATGCCCATGACGTCGTTGTCCATGGTCATCTGGTGCACCTGGACGATCTCGGCCACTGGCGACTGCACGTCCACCAGCTTGCTGTCGCAGCTGGCGGTGAGCACCATGAAGGCACCCGTGGACTGCTGGTGCGGCACAGTGGCGCGAACCCAGGCGTCTTTGACGCTGGTGTCGGCCATGGCCGGCAGCGCCAGGCCAATCAGGGCCAGCGCGGCCAGAGTGCGTTTGAACGGTTGGGCTGGGTAACGCATCAACATACCTCCATGACCGTGAGCAGATCTTCCGTACACTCTTTGGCGGTCAGTGAATGGGACAGTCCCAGGCGCAACTGGCCACGGGAATCGAAGACGTAACTGGTCGAGGTGTGCGAGATGGTATAGGTATCGCCGCTGGGCACCTTCTCGTAGAACACCCCGAATTCCTTGGCGGCTGCGGCAGTCTCTTCGAGGGTGCCGGTCAACGCCACGAACGAAGGGTCGAAAGCCTTGACGTAGGCATCGAGCACCTCGGGGGTATCGCGTTCAGGGTCGAGGCTGATGAATACCACTTTGAGGAAACCGCCTTCGCGGCCCATCAGCTTCTTGATCTGCGCCGCCCGCGCCAGGGTGGTCGGACACACCGCCGGGCACTGGGTAAAGCCGAAGAACACCATCGGCATCGTGCCCCAGAAGCTGGACAGCGTGCGTGGATTGCCCTGGGTATCCTGGAGTTTGAAGGAACGACCGAGGATCTTGTTGCTCATGTCCTTGCCGTATTTGAAGTCGAGCGCGCCACCGGAGCGGGGGTCGCAACCTGCCAGAACACCAAGGCTCAGCAGGCTGATCCCGGCCATGACCTGGCGCCGGGTCAGTAAATCAGTCATGTAACCATCCTTTTGGGAAGGTGTTGCGCCTCGCGCACGAGGCCTGTCGTGAAAGCGCGACATTTTGTCATGGGGCTCTGCCAAGGTTCCAGCCTCTATCGCCCCGCACGTCTGTATCCCTTTATTTTCGGGGTGCGGCCGGTTGTCGCAGACAGTGACAAGAACCACAACCCGACAAGTAAGCCCTCCCAGCCTGCGGAAAGCTTACCCCTACCGCTATATATTTTTGTATATTGCGACTCTGATAACCAGGCCGGGCGAGATCGCAAATGGAACACATGCTGTATCAGGATCCTGCGAATACAGCGGGCGGCGAACCTTATACGAGCGACCAGCCGGCGGAGAAAAAGGCCAATGAACCTGGACGGCGCAATCGCGCCCTGATTCTGCGCATGGCCGCTAAAACCTTTGCCCGCAGGGGCTTTGCTGCCACCACCTTGAGCGAAGTGGCCGAGCTCAGCGGGGTGCCCAAGGCCAACGTCAACTACTACTTCCAGAGCAAAGAGAACCTCTACCAACAGGTCCTCGACAGCGTTTCCCAGCGTTACATCGACGCCTTTGCCCACCTCGACCCGGCAAACGACCCGCTGCTGGCCCTGGACCGCCTGATCCGCGCCAAACTCGGCATCATTCGCAGCCAGCCGTGGGCCGCCAGGGTCTTTGTCACGGAGATGATGCATGGCGCCCGGCACCTGCCCGCGTGCCACACCCAGCGCCTGCACGACGAGGTACAGAAAGGCGTTGCCTGCCTGCAGCAGTGGATCGACAACCGCCAGATCGCTGCGATCAATGCTCAGCACTTGCTGATCAGCCTGTGGGCCACCACCCAGGCCTACGCCAACGGCGGCTCGCACTTGAACGCCGACACCCGCAAAGGCGCTTCACGGGAAGCCGAACTGGCCAGTGCCGTGGACAGCATCAGCCGCCTGGTACTTCACGGTGTACTGCCCGGGTAAGCGCAGATTTCAGGTATGGATCACAAAACGGTACGCATCCTGCTTGCTGCGGCGCGGCGCATCATAAGATGCGCGTTTCGTAACGACACATAAGGAAAAGTGCCGTGTTCAAACCGCTAGCCATCGCTGCAAGCCTGGGATGTACCTTGTTGTCACCTGGCGCCAGCGCCTACGACTATGGTGACTATGCCGATCAGACCCTGGACCGCCTGATCAACGATTACCCCGGCCGCTACCGCGGTACCGCCAGCTTCGCCGGTGCCAGCGACTGGATGCAGTCGCGCCTGAGCGAGGGCTACCAGACCCACCGCCAGGACTTCACCTGGGCGGGCAACCGCAGCTCACAGAACGTCATCGCCTCGGCCCCTGGCCTGAACAGCACCTATGTGGTGCTCGGCGCCCATTACGACACCTATTTCGGGCGCCCGGCCCTGCAGGGGCTGGATGACAACGCCTCGGGTGCTGCGGTGATGACCGAGATCGCCCGTAACCTCAGTGGCATCCGCCTGGAGAACGGCCTGGAAGTGGTCGGATTTGGCGCCGAAGAAGAAGGTCTGCGCGGCTCCCGAGCCTACGTCGAGCAACTCAGCGACAGCCAGCGGGCCAACTTGCTGGGCATGATCAACCTCGACAGCCTGATCACCGGCGACAAGATGTATGCCCACGCCGCCACCAACAGCGTCGCCAACCCGGCACTGGGTGCCTACCGCGACCAGTTGCTGCGCATCGCCTCGGAACTGCAGATCCCGCTGTTCACCAACCCCGGCCTGAACCCCGACTACCCGGCAGGCACCGGCTGCTGCAGCGACGGCGAAAGCTTCAACGGCCTCAACGTTCCAGTGCTGTTCATCGAAGCCACCAACTGGGAACTGGGTGAGCTCGATGGCTACGAGCAAACCGACAACCCGGCCATCCCCGGTGGCTCCACCTGGCACGACCCGGCCGAAGACAACCAGCAGGTGCTGACCACTGCTTTCGGCCAGGAGCGCATCGACCAGCGCCTGCGCGACTTCTCCCGACTGCTCACGCGCCTGGTGCTGGAGTTGACCAACGCCGACCTGCTCGCCTCCAACGCTTCCGGCGCGGCCATGGCGCGGCAGATGGAAGACCAGCTGCAGCGCCAGCATCAAGCCCTGACCCGTCTGCATGACCGGCGCTGGCTGACCTTGCAGCTTGCCAAGCGGCCAGTGGGCAGCTTCGATGGCGAAGTCGGTGTCGAGGGCGAGGTCTCGCCCGACAGCGGCTTCGACGCGCCGGGCAACCCGGATGCCAAGCGTATCGGTGTGCATGCCCTGGGCGACTACCGACTCAACGATACCCTGACCCTGGGTGCCAGCCTGAGCTTTGAGCGCAGCCGCGACTCGCTCGATCATGGCGGACGCCTTGAGGGCGATACCTGGCAGGCGGGATTGTTCGCCCTGCTCGATGACCAAGGACCTACCTGGCTCGGCGCCGAGTTCAGCGCCGGGCATACCCGTTTCGACAGCAAGCGCTCGGTGTACATCCAGGCCAGCAATGGTCCGGTGTTGCTTGACCAGCGCTTGTCGGGCGACACCTCGGCCTGGTTCTGGGGGGCGCGGCTGGAGGGCGGCTATGACTTCAGCTTTGCGGGTCTGAAGACCGGCCCGATAGCCGGGTTGGACTACATGCACTACCGCATCGACGACTTCGATGAAGATGAAAACCTGCGCACTGCCCTGGGCTACGAAGAGCAAGACTACGACGCGCTTGAAGCCAGTCTCGGCTGGCGCCTGCACGGGAGTTACTCGCTGAGTACGAAGATGGCCTTGCAGCCCTATGCCAGCGTGCGCTGGGTACGTGAACTGGCCGATGGCCGCCTGGAGGACATCGCCCTGACCAGCAATGCCGATGGGCGCGTGCGTGTCGGCGACATGGGCAGTGTCGACAAGGACTTCGGTCGTGCGCAATTGGGCGGCCAGCTAATGGTGACCGAGCAGCTGGGTGTATTTGCCGAAGTGAACAGCCGCTTTGCCCATCGCGAGGGTGACCAGACCGGTTACTCGCTGGGTGTACAGTGGATGTTCTGAAGCCCTGACAGAAGCCATCGATCTCCTTTACCATATCGGCCTTCGGGCGCAGCCCCTGCTGCGCCCAACCGATTAAGTCCATGCCATGCCTTTCGAACTTAGCGTAGATCTGACCACCCTCGCCATTCTCGCCGCCGTTGCCTTTGTTGCCGGATTCATCGATGCCATCGCCGGTGGCGGGGGCTTGTTGACCACCCCTGCGCTGCTGACTGCCGGTATGCCGCCGCACCTGGTGCTGGGCACCAACAAGCTGAGTTCGACCTTTGGCTCGGCCACTGCCGGCTTTACCTACTATCGCCGCAAGCTGTTCCACCCGGACCAGTGGCGTCACGCCCTGGGCGGGACCTTTGTCGGCGCGCTGATCGGCGCGGTGGTTGCGCATTATCTTCCGGCGGAGTGGCTGAACAAGATGCTGCCGGTGATCGTCTTCCTCTGTGGCGTCTACCTGCTGTTCGGCGGCACACCGAAAGCGCCGCTGGATGCCGATGTGCCGGTGAAGAAGAAATGGCAGCTGCCCCAGGGCCTGACCCTGGGCTTCTACGATGGTGTGGCCGGTCCTGGTACCGGCGCGTTCTGGACCGTCAGTACCCTGCTGCTCTACCCGATTGATCTGGTCAAGGCCAGTGGCGTGGCGCGCAGCATGAACTTCGTCAGCAACGCTGCGGCCTTGTCGGTGTTCATCTTCTCCGGCCAGGTCGATTGGCTGGTCGGCCTGTCGATGGGATCCGCGCTGATGGTCGGCGCCTTCTTCGGCGCCCGCACGGCGATCAGCGGCGGCAGCAAGTTCATCCGCCCGGTGTTCATCACCGTGGTTCTTGCCCTGACCGTACGCCTAGCGTGGCAGCACTGGTTCGGCCAGGCCTAAGCGCCGCGCCACATAGAGGTCGATCAGGTACCGGGCAATCGAGCGCCCCGCCGGCAACGGCGGCAGCGCATCGACCCGGAACCACTGGGCATCTTCGATCTCGTCGACCTGCATGACGATCTCGCCACCGGCATACTCGGCATGAAAACCGAGCATCATCGAATGCGGAAACGGCCAGCACTGACTGCCAACGTAGTGGATGTTCTGCACCTCGATCGCCACCTCTTCGCGCACCTCGCGCACCAGGCAATCCTCGGCCGACTCGCCGGGCTCGGCAAAGCCTGCCAGGGTGCTGTAGACCCCGGTGACAAAGCGCGGTGAACGAGCCAGGAGAATTTCGTCGCCACGGGTAATGAGTACGATCATGCTCGGCGAGATCCGCGGGTAGCTGCGCAGGTCACAGGACTGGCAGTACATCGCCCGCTCCAGGTGGATCTGGGTCATGGCCTGGCCGCAGCTGCCGCAAAAGCGGTGCTCGCGGGCCCAGGTGGCGATCTGCGCGGCATAGCCGAGAATCTTGTAGGTTTCGAAGTCACCTTCGAGCATGAACTGGCGCAGCCCGCGCCAGCTGCAACCGGCCACCGCTTGTGGCTGCCTGAGTTCGAGCAGGTAGACCGGCTGACCATCGAAATGGCCGATACCGTGCTCGAACAGCACGTCCAGCTCCTGACGCTTGAGCCAGTCGCGCGGGAACAGCGCACCGTTGTCATCAACCAGGAAGCCCTCGCTGCAGCGCGCGACCGCCCAGCCGCCAGCGAGGTTCGTGTCCAGTACCGCGGTGGTCCAACGCACAGCCATGTTCCGGTTCCTTGCGCGGGCCCGCCGCTGCAATCAGTCGGCGAACTCGGGTTTCTGTTTGCTCATGTGGGCAGCCACGGCCACCCGCAGATCGGTGGATTGCAACATGGCGGCGTTCCAGGTGGCAATGTACTCGAGGCCATCGTCGATCCGGTGATCGCGCATATAGCTGAGCATTTCCTTGGTACCGGCCACGGCAATGGGGGATTTTCCCGCAATTTCGCCGGCAATGGCAAAGACTCCTTCAAGCAAGGCGTCATAGTCGTCATAGACCCGGTTGACCAGGCCGATGCGCTGCGCCTCGTCAGCCTCGACGTTACGCCCGGTGTAGGCCAGTTCACGCATGATGCCGTCGCCGATGATGCGTGGCAGGCGCTGCAAGGTGCCGACGTCGGCGGCCATACCCATGTCGATTTCCTTGATCGAGAACTGTGCATCTTTGCTGCAATAGCGCATGTCGCAGGCCGAAATCAGGTCGATGGCCCCACCGATGCAATAGCCCTGGATCGCTGCCAGCACCGGCTTGCGGCAGTTGTCCACGGCATTGAACGAGGCCTGCATGCGCAGGATGGTGCGGCGCAGCAGGCGCGCGTTGCGGCCGACGTCCTTGCCCAGCTCATTGGCCAGCGACGCCAGCATCATCAGGTCGATGCCGGCGGAGAAGTGTTTACCCGCGCCACTGATGACCACCGCACGCACCGCATCGGTCTCGTCGATCCAGTTGAAGATCTCGACGATTTCGCTCCAGAACGCCGCGTTCATCGCGTTGTACTTTTCCGGGCGGTTGATCTGCACATGGGCGATGCTGTTGTTCAGCTCGACCTTGAATGCCTGGTACTCAGTCACGGTGCTCTCCTTGAAGGTGGCGAGAATAATCGCAGGACTATATCAAGCCACCCACCGAGTCAAAGACTGCGCTTGTGCCAAAACCGGGACTTTTACCTTGATCTGATGGCCTGTATCCGGCACTTTGCGCTCCTGTTGAATTATTAGGATACATTTTCATGTCCCGCTCCCTGGTCGGCGCCCTGGCCCATAACTTCCTCGGGCAGTCACCCCGCTGGTACAAGGCCACCCTGTGCCTGTTCCTGCTGCTCAACCCGGTGCTGCTGTTCACCCTCGGCCCGGTGGTCACTGGCTGGGTGCTGGTGATCGAGTTCATCTTCACCCTCGGCATGGCGCTCAAATGCTATCCGCTGATGCCGGGCGGTTTGCTGGTGATCGAAGCGCTGGTGCTGGGCATGAGTACGCCGCAGGCACTGTATGACGAGCTGCAGCACAACTTCCCGGTAATCCTGCTGCTGATGTTCATGGTCGCCGGGATCTACTTCATGAAGGACCTGCTGCTGTTCCTGTTCTCGCGGATTCTTCTCGGCGTGCGCTCCAAGGCGCTGCTGGCCTTGCTGTTCTGCTTTCTCTCGGCGTTTCTCTCGGCGTTTCTCGATGCCCTGACCGTTACCGCGGTGATCATCAGCGCCGCGGTCGGCTTCTACTCGGTCTACCACCGGGTCGCCTCGGGGACCAATCCACGCGAAGAGTCGAACCTGGACAGCGATCACGCCATTGCCCAACTGCAACGCGACGACCTGCAACAGTTTCGCGCCTTCCTGCGCAGCCTGCTCATGCACGGTGCCGTGGGTACGGCGCTGGGTGGCGTCTGCACCCTGGTGGGCGAACCGCAGAACCTGTTGATCGGTCATGAGATGGGCTGGCACTTCGGCGACTTCTTCCTCAAGGTCGCCCCGGTGTCCCTGCCGGTGCTGGTCGCCGGCCTGGTGACCTGCGTGCTGCTGGAGAAGCTGTGCTGGTTTGGCTACGGCACCCTGCTGCCGGACAACGTACGCCAGGTGCTGGCCACCTATGCCGCTGAAGACGATGCCCAGCGCACCACGCATCAGCGTGTCGCTCTGTGGGTACAAGGTCTGGCCGCGTTGATTCTGATTGTCGGACTGGGTCTGCATATTGCTGAAGTGGGCCTGATCGGCCTGCTGGTGATCGTGCTGATCACCGCCTTTACCGGCATCACCGACGAGCACCGCCTGGGCCGCGCCTTCCAGGACGCCATGCCGTTCACCGCGCTGCTGGTGGTGTTCTTTGCGGTGGTCGCGGTGATTCACGACCAGCAGTTGTTCACCCCGCTGATCCAGTGGGTGCTGGCACTGCCGGCGGATCAGCAACCGGGCATGCTGTTTATTGCCAACGGCTTGCTCTCGGCCATCAGCGATAACGTGTTTGTTGCCACCATCTACATCACCGAGGTCAAACAGGCGTTCCTCGATGGCCATATGAGCCGCGAACACTTCGAGACCCTGGCGGTGGCGATCAACACTGGCACCAACCTGCCCAGCGTGGCCACGCCGAACGGCCAGGCGGCGTTCCTGTTTCTGCTGACCTCGGCGATCTCGCCGCTGATTCGCCTGTCGTATGGGCGGATGGTGTGGATGGCACTGCCCTACACGGTGGTGATGGGCGGCCTGGGTTGGTGGGCGGTGACTTACTGGTTATAGCGGCCTCATCGCGGGGCAAGCCCGCTCCCACAGAGGGCAGCTCAGGACCCGGTGGGAGCGGGCTTGCCCCGCGACGCTTTTCACCCTCACCCGATCGGGTGCCAAAGCCTGCGGTCGCGGCTCAGCAGTTCTTCAGCCGCGACCGGGCCATCCTCACCCGCAGCATAGGGCTGTACTTCCCCACCCTCCTTCCAGGCATCGAGAAACGGCTGCACCGCACGCCAGCCGTTCTCGATGTTGTCAGCACGCTGGAACAGCGTCTGGTCCCCGGTCAGGCAGTCATAGATCAAGGTTTCATAGCCGGTGGACGGCTGCATCTTGAAGAAGTCCTTGTAGGCGAAACCCAGTTCGATGTTCTCCATCGCCAACGCCGGCCCCGGGCGCTTGGCCTGCAAATCGAACCACATCCCTTCATTTGGCTGGATCTGGATGCGCAGGTAGTTCGGCTGCAGCCGTTCGACCTCGGTATCGCGAAACTGCGCATAAGGCGCCGGTTTGAAGCAGATGGCGATCTCGGTGTCGCGCACGCTCATGCGCTTGCCGGTACGCAGGTAGAACGGCACGCCGACCCAACGCCAGTTGTCGATCATGACTTTCAAGGCCACGAAGGTTTCAGTCTGGCTCTGCGGATCGACCCGCGGCTCTTCGCGGTAACCTGGCAGCTGCTTGCGGCCTTGCTTGCCTGCCGTGTACTGGCCACGCACTGAATGCTTCAAGGCCATGGTTTTCGACCAGGGGCGAATGGCGCCGATCACTTTGGCTTTTTCGCTGCGTACCGCATCGGCACCGAACGCCGCGGGGGGCTCCATCGCCACCATCGCCAACAGCTGGAACAGGTGATTGGGCACCATGTCGCGCAGGGCTCCGGTGCTGTCATAGAAGGCGCCGCGACTTTCCACGCCAACGGTTTCGGCGGCGGTGATCTGCACATGATCGATGTAGTGGTTGTTCCAGAACGCTTCGAAGATGCCGTTGGAGAAGCGGCTGACCAGAATGTTCTGCACCGTTTCTTTGCCCAGATAATGGTCGATACGGTAGATCTGTTTTTCGCTCATGACCTTGAGCAAACAGGCGTTGAGCGCCTCGGCACTGGCAAGGTCGGAGCCGAAGGGTTTTTCCACCACCACCCGCCTGAAGCCGTCGCTTTCATCGAGCAGCCCGGCGGCCCCCAGTCGCTGTACCACTTCACTGAAGAAGCGTGGCGAGGTGGCCAGGTAGAACACTGCGTTGGCACTGGGGTTCTTCTCGATACGCCGGGCAATGGCCTGGTAGGTTGCGTCGTCGAGAAAATCACCGGTCTGGTAGCCGATGCGCTTGGCCAGGCGGCCCCACAGTTTCTCATCCAGACACTTGTCACCCTGACTGGCCTTGTCGCGCTCGCGCATGAACGCTTCCAGGCGCTGGGCGAACTCCGCGTCAGTGGCAGCGTTGTGGTCGACTCCGACGATACGCAGGTTTTTATCCAGCAATCCGTCGCGGCTCAAGTTGTAAACGGCCGGCATCAACAGGCGCTTGACCAGGTCGCCATTGGCGCCGAACAGGAACAGCGTGCAGGGTGGCGCGGTTTCGATCGCTGTAGTGCTCATTCGGCTTTCTTCTCGACATGACCACCAAAGCCGAAGCGCATGGCCGAGAGCATCCGGTCGGCATAGGTACCCTGTTGCTGGCGCGAGCGAAACCGCGCGAACAAGGCGCTGGACAGCACCGGTACAGGAACGGCCTGCTCCACCGCCGCATCGATGGTCCAACGCCCTTCGCCACTGTCCGCCACCGAGCCGCTATAGCCACCCAGCTGCGGGTCGGCCACCAGCGCATCGGCGGTCAGGTCCAGCAGCCACGAGGTGACCACGCTGCCGCGGCGCCAGACTTCAGCGATCTCGGCCACATCCAGATCAAAGCGCTGCTCGACCGGCAAGGCCTCGCTGCCCTTGCTCTTGAGGATGTCGAAGCCCTCGGCGTAGGCCTGCATCAAGCCGTACTCGATACCGTTGTGAATCATCTTCACATAGTGCCCGGCCCCTGCCGGACCCGCATGGATGTAACCCTGCTCGGCGCGCCCGGCCGGGCCCTGGCGGCCACGGGTGCGGGGAATATTGCCGACGCCGGGGGCCAGTGTGGCGAACAGTGGATCGAGGCGCTCGACCACGTTTTTCTCGCCGCCGATCATCATGCAATAACCGCGCTCAAGGCCCCAGACACCGCCGGAGGTGCCGACATCGATGTAGTGCAATTGACGTTTGGCCAGGTCTGCGGCGCGACGGATGTCATCTTTGTAGAAGGTGTTGCCGCCATCGATGATGACATCGTCGGCGTCGAGCATGTCGGTCAGTTGCGCGATGGTCTGCTCGGTCGGCTCTCCGGCTGGCAGCATTACCCAGACCGCTCGTGGCTTTTTCAGCTTGGCCACCAGCGCGCCAAGGTCGTGTGCGCCATTGGCACCTTCTTCCTCCAGGGTTTTCACAGCGTTGCGGTCGCGATCATGCACGACCGTACTATGGCCGCCACGCATCAAGCGTCTTGCGATATTGCCGCCCATGCGGCCCAGCCCCACGATTCCCAGTTGCATGTGCCGATGCTCCCCTGACTGTTGAAAACGGACCGTTCAGGCCTTCAAGGTTAGTCCAGCCTGCGGGTGCTTGGTTCAGCGACGAGCGGCAAGACAGCGGGAAACAAAAAAGTTCCCATGACGGAAAAAAGAATTCAGAATCCCCGCCCGATCGAGCGGCTACGCTTGTAACAAACAACAGCCCTTCGCGAGGTATGCAATGGCCACCCTTCTACCGAAAATGCCGCCCCAAACCCTCTACGTGACGGTGCACCGGGATGAGTTGCGCCGCTTGCGCGAAGAGCGCGACCGCTTGCAGCAGCAAGTGGCGCAGTTGAGCCAGCAGTTGCAGCAAGCCCAGGCGGACACTCCAGCCACACACGCCTGAGCAATCTGCACGACGGCCTAGAGCGCTTTGCTCCAGAACTGCATGGCGCCATGGGCCGGGTCGAAACGGGCGTGCTCGAATCCAAAGGTACGGTAGCTACCCTGCGCGGCCGGATTTCCTTCGAGCACTTCCAGCGTAAGCTTGCAGCAACCTCGCTGGCGGGCAATCTCCTCGACCTTGGCCAGCATCTTGTGACTGAGGCCTTTACCGCGGTGCGCGGGCACTACCGACACGTCATGGATATTCACCAGCGGTCGGCAGACAAAGGTCGAGAATCCTTCGAAACAATTCACCAGCCCGGCAGGCTGGCCATCGACAAAGGCCAGAACGCTGAAGGCATGCGACCGCTTCGCCAGCTCTTCCGGTAACTGCGCCAACAACTGCGGATCAAGCGCCTGCCCTCCGCCCATCGGGTCGCGCGCATAGTGGTCGAGCACCACGCCAATCGCCTCGGCATGCAGCGGATTGCTGTAGCTGGCCTGTAGTACCAATATCTGTTCGACGTCCATTGTCTTCCCCAATTGCAAATAAAAGTGCCGTCGACCGCGGGCTCGACGCTGGGTTGATTCTACGGTATGCCCCTGAGCGAAAGTAAAGTGACCAGCGGGTCACATTTTTCGCGTTATCTCTCCTACACTCAGTATTCGGCCACGAGATTGTCCGGAAAATACGACAGAAATAAGTCGAACTTTCTGAAATCGCAGTAGGTCAGCACGTTATGAGGCCGACGTTTCTGGACATCCGGGCGAGACTCGAACACCCCATTTCGCTTCACCACGCCGGCCGCTGGATCGCCGCCTCGCGTAGCGCTTGCGCGCACGGTTTACGGGCATGGACGCAAAGTTGCTTCACCCACAGAGAGACGCCTTTAGCAGACACACAATAAATGGGTGGCCACACCCGCAACATAGGGACGGAGAGAAGTATGATCAGTGCCGCTGTCGAACCTCATGTAGAGCATTTCACCCCGGATAACCGTGCGTCAGTGACCACGGACTTCAGCACGACAGCCAAGGCACCTGGCGCCGATTCCCGGCATAACCCGAACAAGCGCAAAGTCCTGTTCGTCACTTCGGAAATCGCCGACCTGGTCAAGACCGGCGGCCTGGGCGACGTTTCCGCTGCCCTGCCGCGAGCAATGCGCCATCTGCATGACGTACGCGTGTTGATTCCCGGTTACCCGCAAGTATTGGAAAGCGAAAATCCCATCCATCTGGTCGGTGAGCTGGGCGGTCATGCGGCATTGCCGCCCTGCAAGATCGGGCGCATGGACCTGGCCGACGGCCTGGTCATTTATGTGCTGATCTGCCCGGAGCTGTATCAACGCGAAGGCACTCCCTATGGTGCCAACAACGGCCGGGACTGGCCGGACAATCATATCCGTTTCGCCCGCCTGGGCCTGGCCGCTGCCGAGATTGCCGCGGGTGAAGGCATGGTCCACTGGAAGCCCGACCTGGTTCACGCCCACGACTGGCCAGCGGGCCTGGCACCGGCCTACATGCACTGGCGCGGCCTGCAAACGCCCACCCTGTTCACCATTCACAACCTGGCCTATCAAGGCGTGGTCAGCCGCGCCTGCTGCCCGGAACTGGCAATCCCCGCCCATGCCCTGCAACAGGAAGGCATGGAGTTCTACGGCAAGCTGTCGTTCCTCAAGGCCGGCCTTGCCTACTCCAGCCACATCACCACGGTCAGCGCCACCTATGCCCGGGAAATCACCACCCCGGCCTTCGGCTGCGGCCTTGATGGTTTCCTCGGCAGCAAAGCCCAGCAAGGCTTGCTCAGCGGTATTCCCAACGGCATCGACGAAAGCTGGGACTCGGCCAGCGACCCGCACCTGGCCCACCCCTTCAGTCTCAATGACTGGGATGGCAAGGCGGTCAACAGCCGCCAGGTGCGCGAGCTGTTCGAACTCAAGCCCTCGACCGGTCCGCTGTTTGCCGTGGTCTCCCGACTGGTCTATCAGAAGGGTCTGGACCTGACCTTGGGCGTGGCCGACTACATTGTCAGCCAGGGTGGCCAGATCGCAATCATCGGGCGTGGCGAGCCGGAAGAAGAACAGGCCATGCGCGAACTGGCCCTGCGCCATCCTGGACAGGTTGGCGTGCGCATCGGCTTCAACGAAACCGATGCCCGACGCATGTTTGCCGGCAGCGATTTCCTGCTGATGCCATCGCGCTATGAGCCCTGCGGCTTGAGCCAGATGTATGCACAACGCTTCGGCTCCTTGCCGGTAGCGCGCAACACCGGCGGGCTGGCCGACACCATTGAGAACGGGGTTACCGGTTTTCTGTTCGATGAATCCACCGTCAACAGCTACCGCGAAGCACTCTCCCGGGCCTTCTATGTGTACGGCAAAAAGGACCTGCTGGGCGCCATGCGCTGCCTGGCGATGACCCAGCCGTTCAACTGGTGCCAAGCGGTTGAACCCTATGCACGGCTGTATGAGGAACTGGTTGAGCGGGCTCATGTGACGGGCCGCTGAGCACGAGGTGGCAGGTATGCCCTTGAGGTCAGATCAGTTCGCGACCCACGGGGCCGTGATGCTCGACAGCAGCACCGTGCGCTTCGCGTTGTGGGCACCCGATGCCCACAGCGTCGAGGTGTGCCTGCAACCCGACCGGCGCCTGCCCTTGCAGCGGGGTGCCGACGGTTGGTTTCGCGGGCGCTGGCCCGCTGTCGCGGGCAGTCGCTATTACTTTTGCATCGACGGCGTACAGCAGGTTGTCGACCCGGCCTCGCGCTTTCAACCCGACGGCGTGCACGGCCCAAGCCAGGTCATTGACCCTGCGGCGTACACATGGCAGCACAGCCATTGGCAGGGTCGGCCCTGGCATGAAGCGGTGATCTACGAAGTGCATGTAGGCCTCATGGGTGGCTACAGCAAAGTGGCCGAGCAGTTACCGCGACTGGCGGCCCTAGGTGTGACCGCCATCGAATTGATGCCGCTTAGCCAGTTTCCCGGCGAGCGTAACTGGGGCTATGACGGCGTGCTGCCCTTCGCCCCGCAACACAGTTACGGCACACCTGAGCAACTGTGCCAACTGATCGATCAGGCCCACGGTCACGGCCTGATGGTGCTGCTGGACGTGGTCTACAACCACTTCGGCCCGGACGGCAACTACCTCAATCACTATGCACACGACTTCTTTCACCAGGAGCTGACGACGCCCTGGGGTAACGCTATCGATTTTCGCCGCCGCCAGGTCCGCGATTTTTTTATCGAAAATGCCCTGATGTGGCTGCACGACTACCGCTTCGACGGTTTGCGCCTGGATGCGGTGCACGCCATTGATGATGCGGATTTTCTTTATGCGTTCAGCCAGCGTGTGCGGCGAACCATCGCCGCAGGCAGACACGTCTGGCTGACCATTGAAAATGAGCACAATCAGGCAAGCTTGCTCGAAGGCGTGTTCGACGGTCAGTGGAACGATGACGGCCATAACGCCTTGCACGTGCTATTGACCGGGGAAGATGAAGCCTACTATGCCGACTTCTGCCAGGCACCTGCGCACAAGCTGGCCAGATGCCTGAGTCAGGGTTTCGTCTTCCAGGGTGAACCTGATCGCAAGGGGCGCCCCCGCGGCGAACCCAGCGCACACCTGCCGCCCAGCACGTTCATATTGTTCTTGCAGAACCATGACCAGGTGGGCAACCGTGCCCAGGGCGAGCGCTTGACCCGACTCTGCCCGCCCCAGGCGTTGCGCGCGGCCACCACGTTGTTGTTGCTCTCACCCATGATCCCGCTGCTATTCATGGGCGAAGAATGGGGCAGCGAGCAACCCTTCCTGTTTTTTACCGACCACCACGACGCCCTGGCAGATGCCGTGCGCGAGGGACGACGCGCCGAGTTCGCAGGGTTCAGGGCTTTCGCCGACCCCGTGCAACGGGCGGCGATTCCCGATCCCAATGCCCTGGCCACGTTCAATGTTTCACGCCTGCAGGTGCCGGATGATCCGCAGCAGCCCTGGCAAGCGTTCTATCAACAGCTGTTGCAGTTGCGTCACCAGCACCTCACCGCTCACCTGCAAGGCTGCCGCGCCCTGGGTGCCGAGGTGATTGCCGACAAGGCCCTGACCGCCCTTTGGCGCCTAAGCGACGGCCGTGTACTGCGCATCGACCTCAACCTCGGCGACAGCGCCGTGCCATCCGCGCTGCCCGACGCCGCCACGCACCTTTACGGTTGCAGCACCGAGCCGCTAGGCGATGATCAACTACCGCCCTACTCCACCCTGGTCAGCCTGCTACCCCCTCACATGTCGGAGCGTGCCCATGATTGATGCACCGCTGCAGCAACTGGCAGAACTGGCGGGCGTTGCCGTCGACTGGATCGACGCCAACGGCCGTGCGCAACGCGTCAGTGATCCAGCATTGCGGCGGGTGCTGGCCGGACTTGGCCATCCTGCCGACGATGCCGAGCAGATTGCTGCCAGCATCAAGGCCCTGACCGTTGCCCATGACGCCCGGCACTTGCCGCCACTGTTTACCGTTGATGTGCAGCAGGCGCTGGACCTGTCCGCCTATTTCCCCGCCGCCAGCCCGTGCCGGGTGCAGCAGGAAGATGGCACCTTCCTGCAGCTGCAACTGGACGCCCACAGTGCGCTGCCTCCCGGACTGCCCATCGGCTACCACCAGGTGGACATCAGCGGGCAGCATTTCAGCCTGGCTGTAGCGCCGACCCGCTGCTTCAGCCTCGCGGATGCCCTGAACACTCCGACACCGCGTTGCTGGGGTATCAGCGCGCAACTCTACAGCCTGCGCCGTCAAGGTGATGGTGGCTTCGGCGACTGCCTGGCCCTCGAACAACTGGCCCGCAGCGCCGCCGAACGTGGCGCCGACGCCCTGGCAATCAGCCCGTTGCACGCCATGTTCGTCAGCGACACCCGCCGCTACAGTCCGTACTCGCCGTCCAGCCGCCTGTTTCTCAACAGTCTGTACGCCAGCCCCTCGGCCCTCCTTGGCGAGCGCGTGGTGCGCATGGCCATCGAAACCCTGGGCCTGGAGGACAAGGTGCAGCAACTCGAACAGCAACCCTTGATCGACTGGCCCGAGGCTGCCGCCAGCCGCTATCAAGTGCTGTACTGCCTGTTTGAGGACTTCATCGACGGCGACCACCCGTTACTCGTCGATTTTGACAGCTACCGTGAACAAGCCGGCGACGCCCTGATCCAGCACTGCCATTTTGAAGCGCTGCTTGCCGAAGCCCAGGCACGCGGACTGGGACAGGACTGGCGGCAGTGGCCCGATGCCTGGCACGACCCACACAGCCCGGAGGTTGCGGCCTTTGCCGAGAACCATCAGCAGCAGATCCAGTTTTTCGCCTTCTGCCAGTGGTTGATTGAACGCAGCCTGCAACGTGCCCAGGACGCTGCCCGCAGCAATGGCATGGCCATCGGCCTGATCGCCGACCTTGCCGTGGGTGCCGACGGCGCCGGCAGCCAGGCGTGGACGCGTCAGGATGAGCTGCTGGCCGAACTCAACGTCGGGGCGCCACCCGATGTGCTCAATCGCTCCGGGCAAAACTGGGGGATCTGTGCCTTCTCGCCCGAGGGTTTAAGGCGCAACGGCTACCGCGCGTTCATCGAAATGCTCCGGGCCAATTTTACCCATGCCGGTGGCTTGCGCATCGACCATGTCATGGGCCTGCAGCGCCTGTGGCTGATCCCCCAGGGCGCGCATGCCAGCGAAGGTGCCTACCTGCACTATCCGCTCGATGACCTGCTGCGCCTGCTGTGCCTGGAGTCAGTGCGTCACCGGGCGATTGTCCTCGGCGAAGACCTCGGCACCGTGCCCGAAGGCCTGCGCGAAAAACTGGCCCAGCGGGCCATTCTGGGCATGCGCGTGCTGCAGTTCGAGCAAGATCCGCCCGGCCACTTCAAACCCATCCTCGACTGGCCCGACAATGCGTTGGCAACCTCCAGCACCCACGACCTGCCCTCCCTGGCCGGTTGGCTGCAGGCCCGCGACATCGACTGGAGCCAGCGCCTCTCGCTGATTGACGCCATCACCGAACGGCACTGGCGCGACACCCGTGAACAGGAGCGTCAGGGTCTACAACGGACGCTGGAACACAACTACGGCCCGCACGCCGACAGCGACAGCGTGATCGACGCCTGCATCCGCTACCTGGGCCATACCCGCGCGCCCTTGGTGCTACTTCCACTGGAAGACCTGCTGGGCGTCGACGAACAGCCTAACCTCCCCGGCACCATCGAAAGCCATCCCAACTGGCGGCGCCGCTTTGCCCTGCCGGCCACCACTTTGCTGGACGATGCCGATGCCGCGCGGCGCCTGGAGCTGCTGGCCCAAGCCCGGGAACAAGCCTGGGAGCGCGACCGTTGAAAGTCTTGAGTGCCACGCTGCGCCTGCAGTTTCACGCCGGCTTCACCCTCGACGACGCGCTGCCACTGGTGCCCTACTTCGCCCGCCTGGGGGTCACTCACCTGTACGCCTCGCCGCTGCTCTGTGCACGTCCCGGATCGCAACACGGCTATGACGTGATCGACCCGACCCGGGTCAACCCCGAACTGGGCGGCGAAGCGGCATTGGCGAGACTGGTCGCGGCGTTGCGCCTGCATGGCATGGGCCTGATCCTCGACATCGTCTCCAACCACATGGCCGTTGGCAGTGACAACCCCTGGTGGCAGGACCTGTTGACCTGGGGCCGGCGCAGCCGCTACGGCAGCTTCTTCGACATTCAGTGGCATTCCGCCGACCCTTTGCTCGAAGGGCAGTTACTGCTGCCCTTTCTTGCCAGCGACTACGGCGCCGCGTTGAAAGCGGGAGACCTGCGACTGTGTTTCCTGGCGCGTGACGGCAGCTTTCATGTCCGCCACCATGAGCACCGTTTTCCCGTCAGCCCGACTGATTACGGACAAGTGCTGTGCCTGAGTGACAACACCGAGGTACAAGCGTTGGGCATGCGCTTCGCCGCCTTGCACAGTGCCAGCCAGGCAGCCGACAAGGCCGTGCTGCTGCAGCAGGAACTTGTCGCACTGGCCAGCAGGGCTGCCATCGGCACATTGCTCGAAGCCTTCGATGCACGCACTCCAGCAGGATTCGAGCGCCTGCACGGCCTGCTCGAACATCAGGCCTATCGACTGGCCAGCTGGCGGACCGCCGCCGATGACATCAACTGGCGGCGCTTTTTCGATATCAATGAACTCGCCGGCCTGCGGGTCGAGCGCAGCGAAGTGTTCGAAGCCACCCACCAGAAAATCTTCGAGTTGATTGCCAAGGGCCTGGTCGACGGCCTGCGCATTGATCATATCGATGGCCTGGCCGATCCGCGGGGTTATTGCCGCAAGCTGCGGCGGCGTGTCGATGCACTTTTGGCGCAGCGGCCTTTGAGCGCGGCGCTGGAACATATACCGATCTACGTCGAGAAGATTCTTGCCGGGAACGAGCACTTGCACCGTGACTGGGGTGTGGATGGCACCACCGGCTATGAATTCATGAACCAGGTCAGCCTGTTGCAGCATGACCCGAGCGGCGCAGACCTTCTCAACGAAGCCTGGGGCATCTTGAGCGAACGTCCGGCCTTTGCCGAAGAAGTGCGCCTGGCCCGTCAGCAGGTCCTCGGCGGTAGCCTGGCCGGGGATTTCGAATCAGTCGCTCAGGCCTTGCTGCAAGTGGCCCGCGATGACCTGATGAGCCGCGACCTGACCCTGGGCACCATTCGCCGGGCACTGCAGGCTCTGGTCGAACACTACCCGGTGTACCGTACCTATCTGAATGCCTGCGGCCGTCCAGGCGAGGATGCGCCCTTCTTTGAGCAGGCACTGGCAGGCGCCCGGCACAGCCTGAGTGAAGGCGACTGGCCGGTGCTCGACGCGCTGCAGCGCTGGCTCGGCGGGCAACCCTGGCGCAGCCTGCCCCCTGGCCGTCCGCGCAAGCATCTTCGCCATGCCTGCATCCGCTTTCAGCAACTGACCGCGCCGGCCGCCGCCAAAGCCGTCGAAGACACCGCCTTTTATCGCTCGGCTGTACTGCTCTCACGTAATGACGTCGGCTTCGATACCGAGCGCTTCAGCGCACCGGTCGAAGCCTTCCACCAGGCCTGCGCGCAGCGCCTGCAACAATTCCCGCACAACCTGTTGTGTACCGCCACCCACGACCACAAGCGGGGCGAAGACAACCGCGCACGCCTGGCCGTGATCAGTGAACGCAGCGACTGGTTCGTCAGCCGCGTCGAACATTGGCGGGAACTCGCCGCACCGCTGCGCAGTGAACTTGCCGACGGGATTGCACCGGGACCTGCCGATGAGTGGATGCTGTACCAGACGTTGCTAGGCAGTTGGCCGTTAGCCCTGGACGAAAGCGATCCACTGGCACTGCAGGCTTACGCACAACGTCTGCAGCAATGGCAACGCAAGGCCCTGCGTGAAGCCAAGTTGCACAGCAGTTGGAACGCCCCGAACGAAGCCTACGAGCAGGCCTGTCTGGCCTTCATCCAGGGCTTGCTGCAAGACCCACAGAATCAGCAGCTGCGTCACTCCCTGGCCCAGGCGGCGCACTCCATCGCCGCTGCAGGTGCGTTGAACAGCCTGGGCCAATGCCTGTTGCGCATGACCGTTCCCGGGGTGCCTGACCTGTACCAGGGCAACGAGTTCTGGGACTTCAGCCTGGTCGACCCGGACAACCGCCGCGCCGTGGACTATACCGCGCGCCGCCTGGGACTGGATGAAAGCACCAATACCGCGCAGTTGCTCCAGGATTGGCGCAGCGGTCGGGTCAAGCAAGCGCTGATCAGCCAGGTGCTGGAGCGCCGCCAGCAGTACCCCGAGCTGTTTGCCCAGGGCCAGTACCTGCCGCTGCCGGTACAGGGTAAACACGCCGCGCAGGTGCTGGCTTTCGCCCGCGTGACTGATACCGCGCGGGCGATTGTGATTGTGCCGCGCCTGGCCTGTGGCTTGCTTGCACATACTCCGATTCCCTTGATCCCGGCGCAGACCTGGGACGATACCCGGCTGCTGTTGCCGTTTGCCTTGTCACCTGCCAATTGCTCGGGACTTTTTGCCAGCAGCGCAGTCACAGCCTCAAAGGAGCTGTTACTCAGCGCTGTACTCAAGGAGTTTCCGCTCAACCTGTTGATTGATCATGCCTAAGCCATCAGGAGCGTCGAGATGAGTATTGAAGAAAAACGTGTCCGCGAATTCGCCTACCAGATCTGGGAATCGGAAGGAAAACCCGAGGGCCAGGAATCCCGCCACTGGGAAATGGCGCGCAAGCTTGCCGAAGCCGAAGCCTTGGCGCCCAAGGCAACACCACGCAAGGCCAAGGCCAAGCCGGCGGTGCCGGTAGCTCCCCCCAGCAAACCGGCAGCGACGAAAAAGCCAAGGACGACGAAGAAGCCGCCGGTTGCATGATTTTTTTCGCGGGGCAAGCCCGCTCCCACCGGGGGTGGGTAAATCCCGGTGGGAGTGGACTTGCCCCGCGATAAACCAAGACGATCAAGGAGCCCCATGAAAAAGCCTGCCGCTGTCGTCGAACCCTCGCGCATTCGCGAAGGCCTGCCGTTCCCGCTGGGTGCGACCTGGGATGGTTTGGGCGTCAACTTCGCCCTGTTCTCGGCCCACGCCACCAAGGTCGAGCTGTGCCTGTTCGACGCCAGTGGCGAAATTGAACTCGAACGTATCGAACTGCCGGAATACACCGACGAAATCTTCCACGGCTACCTGCCCGATGCGCACCCCGGGCAGATCTACGGCTACCGCGTGCATGGCCCGTACGAGCCGCAGAACGGCCACCGCTTCAACCCCAACAAGCTGCTGATCGATCCTTACGCCAAACAACTGGTGGGCAGCCTGAAATGGTCCGAAGCATTGTTTGGTTACACCATCGGTCATCCCGATGGCGACCTCAGTTTCGATGACCGCGACAGCGCGCCGTTTGTACCCAAATGCAAAGTCATCGACCCGGCCTACACCTGGGGCCGCGACCAGCGCGTGAGCGTGCCCTGGGACCGCACCATCCTCTATGAAGCCCATGTCCGTGGCATCAGCATGCGCCATCCGGCGGTGCCAGAGGACAATCGCGGCACCTTTGCCGGGCTGATGTGCGACGAACTGCTCGGCCACATCAAGCAACTGGGGGTTACCTCCATCGAGCTGCTGCCGATCCATGCCTTCGTCAATGACCAGCATTTGCTGCAAAAGGGTTTGAACAACTACTGGGGCTACAACAGCATTGCCTTCTTCGCCCCACATCCGCGCTACCTGGCCAACGGCAAGATCGCCGAGTTCAAGGAGATGGTCGCGCACCTGCACGATGCCGGCCTGGAGGTGATCCTCGATGTGGTCTACAACCACACCGCCGAGGGCAATGAACTGGGGCCGACCCTGTCCATGCGCGGCATCGACAATGCCTCCTACTATCGGCTGATGCCCGACGACAAGCGCCTCTACATCAACGATTCGGGCACGGGCAACACCCTCGACCTGAGCCACCCCTGTGTGCTGCAACTGGTCACCGACTCGCTACGCTACTGGGCGGGCGAGATGCACGTGGATGGTTTCCGCTTCGACCTGGCGACCATCCTTGGCCGTTATCACGAAGGCTTCGACGAACGCCACAGCTTCCTCGTCGCCTGTCGCCAGGACCCGCTGCTGAGCCAGGTCAAACTGATTGCCGAGCCTTGGGACTGCGGCCCCGGTGGCTACCAGGTGGGCAATTTCGCCCCCGGCTGGGCCGAATGGAACGACCGCTTTCGCGACACCGTGCGAGCCTTCTGGAAAGGCGATGAAGGCCAGCTGGCCGACTTTGCCGCGCGCATGACTGCCTCTGGCGAGTTGTTCAACCGCCGTGGCCGCCGCCCCTACGCCTCGGTGAACTTCATCACCGCCCACGACGGTTTCACTCTGCGCGACCTGGTCTCGTACAACGACAAACACAACGAGGACAACGACGAAAACAACCAGGATGGCAGCAACAACAATATTTCCTGGAACCATGGCGTCGAAGGTGCCACCGATGATCCCGAGATCAACGCCTTGCGTCTGCGCCAGATGCGCAACTTCTTCGCTACCCTGCTGCTGGCCCAGGGCACGCCGATGATCGTCGCCGGTGACGAGTTCAGCCGCACCCAGCATGGCAACAACAATGCCTACTGCCAGGACAGTGAGATCGGCTGGGTCAACTGGCAACTGGATGACGAGGGGGCGGCGCTGCTCAAGTTCGTCAAGCGCCTGACCAAACTGCGCTTGAACTACCCGGTGCTGCGCCGCTCACGCTTTCTGGTCGGTGACTACAATGAGGCCATCGGGGTCAAGGACGTCACCTGGCTGACGCCGCAGGCCAGTGAGATGAGTGTCGAACAATGGCAGGACAGTCAGGGCCGCTGCCTGGGTATGCTCATGGATGGTCGCGCTCAAGTCAGCGGCATCCAGCGTCCCGGTGCCGATGCCACCTTGTTGCTGATCGTCAATGCCCAGCACGACAGCATCACCTTCACGCTGCCGCAGGTGCCCGAAGGCGAATACTGGAACTGCCTGATCGATACCGATCGGCCACAGCTACGCAAGGGCGAGCAACATGCGTTCGACAGCCCGCTCGAGGTCTGCGGGCGCTCATTGGTGCTTTTGGAGTTGCAACTTGAAGACGACAATTGAACAGCGGGAACTGGGCGCCCGGGATTCAGTCCCATGCAGTAGGCTTGTTGATCAGGAGCAACCGTGAAACGCGAACCGGACCTCACTCTCCTTGCAGCCATTCACCAGACGCCGGCAGTCCGCCGACTGCAGGTACTGACCGTTAACACCCACAAGGGCTTCACCGCCTTCAATCGGCGCTTTATCCTGCCCGAATTGCGCGAGGCGGTTCGCAGCACGCAGGCCGACATCGTCTTTCTCCAGGAAGTGCTCGGCAGCCACGACCGCCACGCCGCCCGTTACGCGGGCTGGCCGCAGACGTCGCAGTACGAATTTCTCGCCGACAGCATGTGGACCGACTTCGCCTATGGCCGCAACGCGGTCTACCCGGATGGCCATCATGGCAATGCCCTGTTGTCCAAGTACCCGATCATCGAGCACCGCAACCTGGACGTCTCGATCAACGGCCCGGAACGCCGCGGCCTGCTTCATTGCGTACTGGAAGTCCCCGGCCAGCCACACGTCCACGCGGTCTGCGTACATCTGTCTCTGCTGGAAAGCCACCGGCAAAAGCAATTGCAGTTGCTGCGCCGTCTGCTCGACTCGCTGCCGGCTGACGCGCCGGTCATCATTGCCGGCGATTTCAATGACTGGAAGCTGCACGGCAACCGTACCCTGGGGTTACACCGGGGATTGCACGAGGCATTCGAGCGTCATCATGGTTTATTGGCGCGAACCTACCCCGCGCGTTTACCGTTGCTGCGCCTGGACCGTATCTACCTGCGCAATGCCAACAGCCATGCCCCGCGCATTCTGGGAAACAAACCCTGGAGCCATCTCTCCGATCATCTGCCGCTGGCTGTCGAAGTACAGCTTTAGCAATGATTCGGCATTAGCCGTGGTGGCCGAAAGAGCCATCACGACTATGCAATGTAAATAATTGTTTAATTTCAGCAAATTGCCCTATCCAATAGCTTGACAACGGTTATTTAACGCTTTCTTGACGCCCGCGCTCTCCTCTCCTTAGCTACATGTAATGCAGCATTGCATAACTCCTTTCCGAGCCTCTAGCTCGCGCCTTTCAGCGCGCGAAAGAGACCGGTTTAGCTGGTTTGGGTCGCCCTCTGGTTTTGCATTACAGCCCGTGACATCAGGCCAGAAACCTTGGCTGTAACATCAGAGGAGATCCGCCATGAAAAAAACTCCGAATCCGTCAGGCTTTGAGTATGTTTTCTACGCGGTTTCCACGTCGCTGCTTCTTGCAACCCCGTTGGAAACCCATGCGTTGGGCCTGGAGGATAAAGACCCGTATAGCACCCTCGTACAAACGCAAATGCAGACTTTGCAGGGATTGCAGGGTTTGTCGCTGACACCGGTCAGTGCCAGCGGCCTGGGCCTGAGCACCCTGAGCGCTTTCTCCGAGCGCCTGGCCGAGCGCAACGCGCCGGCAGCCTCCGACACCATCGCCAGCCAGTGGGCCCCGTTCTTCCCGACGCCGATCAGAAACGGCGCGCCTGCCCCCTCGCGCCTGGAACTGAACAACCAGAGCCTGCAGATCAGCCCGGACCTGTTCATCCGTGAAACCGGCAACGGCAATACTCACCGTGCCGGTTTCTTCGTCGGTCACAGCAGCCTGCAAAGCGGCTTCGATGGCATGCGCAAACCGCAAGTGGGCGACAAAAAGTCCAACGTCAACCTGGAAGGTGAAAGCCTCGGTATGTACTGGAGCATGACCCATGATCAAGGCTGGCACATCGATGCGGTGGCCATGGGTACGCGTTTCGACGTCAACGGCCGCAGCGAGAACGGCCAGCGCCTGGATGGTGATGGTCATGCCCTGACCTTGTCGGTCGAAGGTGGCTTTCCGATCAGCCTGGGCGCCAACTGGACGATCGAGCCGCAGGCACAATTGATCAACCAACAGTACTTCCCCGGCAGCCAGACCCAGACCGACACCCAGCAAGCCTTCGACCAACAGCCGAACTGGACCGGCCGGGTCGGGGCCAAATTGTCTGCGCGCTACAACGTGCGCGGCATGCCCATCGAACCCTTCCTGCGTACTAACGTCTGGTACGACTTCTCCAACGCCGACACCGTCGCCCTGGATCAGGTCGACAAGATCAGCAGCGGCCGCAACTCCACCACAGTAGAAGTGGGCTTGGGCTTAGTGGCACGGGTAACCCCGAAAGTGGCATTGTTCGTCAGCGCCGACTACAGCAGCGATGTCGATGACAATGACCTGAACGGCGTGATAGGCAACCTGGGGGTCCGGGTCAGGTGGTGAATGGGCAGCAGGCAACAGCGTGAGTGAAATCGTTCAAGGCGGCGACAGTGCACAGTCTTTACGCATACGCCGCCAGAACCGAACCCTGGTCCCCGGGTAGCAAGCTATGCCCTCCGCAGCAGGTCTAGTGTGAGTTCAAGCATCAAGGCCCTCTGCGCCTCCTGACGGGCGTCCCTGATACGGTTCATCTGCGCCACACGCTCTCCGTCCGGGACCGTCTCGGCATCCATCAAGACAGCAAGACGATCATGGAAGGGGGAGTCAATCGTGTCGAATCGTGCTCTGTGCGTACGTAACAGGTGCTCCTGCCAGAACTCTCGCACTACCAATGAATGCGCCAGTCGCTCGGGTGTCTCGCCAGCCACTACCCGGGCCTGAGCCTGTGCGATGCGATCCGCATCCACACCCGCGATGTCGCCATACAGCATCTGATCGGGCTGGGCCGGCAAATCAAGCGCATCACGCAGGGCCAGCCGATAAGCCAGGCCGACCTCAATCTCGTCTGGATTGCCGCCCGCGCTACGTCGCGCCTGAATGTCATCCAGGGCAATGCGATCGACCTCGTCCAGGCGCCAAAGTTGGCGCCCCAGATGGAGTAAGGCATCCTGTGGATTGTCAGCCGTGAAGCGCGCCCGCCACACCAGCATACGCAGCTCCAGGTTACTGAAGCACAAAGCGACACTGTCCTCACAGGTCAGGTTCTGTGTCGTGTAGTTGAAGAGTTCATCGCGCAGGCTGGCCTGCTCATTCATGGCCTTGATCATGGTGAACACCCGATCGGCCAGGGCCTGGCTGTTGTGCTGAAAATCAGCGCTGTCCAGCAGCCGCCCCAGCATGCGGAAAAAATCATCGGTCGGTGCTTCTCGCTCCAGGCCTTCCCAACACATCGACAGTTCATCACGCATCAGGTTCTGAGCTGCGTCGAGCCATCGTTGGCGTGTGGCCAGCAAGTCTTCGCTATCACCAGGAACAGGGAGCGCACCGGGGTCCCACAGCGAGGCTTGCAGGCGCTGTGCCTCTTGGGCGCTGAACAGGTTGTCCGCCAGCATGATGATGCGCCTGATCCATGACGGCGACTGATAGAAAGACTCCGGTAGCTGCCTGATCTGGTTCTCGCGCAGGTCGGCCACGAGGAGTTCGGGACACTCCAGTAGCCCATCAGGCAGTGCATTGATTCTCGTGTGGCGCAGGTGCAGGCGACGCAAGCGGCTCAGGCCATGCAACGAGAAAGTGCGCCCCAGCGGGTTGTAGGATAGATTGACGTATTCAAGGGATTCGCAACTGGCCAGGATCGTAGCCTGCGCAGAATCCAGAACAATCTGGTTGTTGAACAGATCCAGCTCACGCAGATGCTCCAGTTGCATCAGGGCCTGCGGCAATCGGGTCAGCTGATTGCCGGAGAGTTCCAGGATCCGCAGGTTACTGAAGACGCGCAGGAAAGCATCGGGCAATTCCTGCAGCTCCATCCCCAGCAGTGCCAGTTCGTAAACATGAGAAAAGCTGACCTGTTCCGGTAAATCGGGCAGCGCTCCCGCTGACACGCCATACAAGGTGAAGCGATAGTTCAACGCTTGCTGATTTAGATTGGAGCCAATATTTGCCCTGCGCTGCCAGCAACCGATCAACGAGCGCCTGAAAAAGCGCCGCTCATCCCGCTCACTGGCAGTACCCGGTTGCCTTTGCCAACGGTACAGATGCCTGTCCAGTGCGGAGAGTTCCTCGCCGAGCCTGGCCAGCTCGGCCTCGAGCGATAACCCCGAGTCATGCACATCATTTATCCAGGCCACGACTTGCGCATCATTGAAGGTCGGGTACAGCGCCCGAACCATTGCGAACAAGGCCTGCGGCCTGCTGTTGCACGAATCGCGACCCGGACTGCGACCGCTCAATGGATAGCCGATCCGACCATCGGCCAGGCGCTGCGGCGCCCGGAACCAGCCATTACCGGTGCCGGTACTCAACAGCGTTTCAACCTCTTGTCGGCGTTGCTCAGCCTGGCGCCAGAGCAGCACCCTCAAGTTGTGTGCAAAGGGCTCGGCAATCCCCATCGCCTCGCGCTGGCTATCGGTGTAGGCAGCAGCCATGACCTCGAACAATTCCCCCGGATCGCCAAGTGGCGAGCCTTGCGCATCCAGGCGCTGGAACTGTCCATTGCGATGGACCAGGTCGAACACCTGAGCCCCCTCCTCGGTCGACAGTAACTGCGGGCCACCGGCATAGCCTTCGAACACGCGCCAGCGCACGCCGGTGCTGGCACCTTGCAGATGCTTGAGCATCCCCAGAGCGACCCGGGCCAGGTCGGCATGCTGCGGCACATCGACAATAAACGCCTCATAAGCCCTGGCTATGCGAATCCGCCGGACGCTGATCCTGGCCGCCTCGGCCAGGCGTAGCGGCACCCTTGCGGTATCCACCAGAGCCTGGCGATCGGCGGCGCTCGCCAGGCGCAGCAGGTCATCTGCTGCTCGACCATGCAGGCTCGGGAACACACGGCGCAGCGCCGCAGTAGCGCGACCCTCGGTGTTTTGCATGTTCTCATATAACTGCTGAAACAGCGGTCGACGCTGGCTCCAGGCCAGCTCGGCCAGTTGCTGGTCGGGCACTCCCGCCGCCCCCGGCAGCACCTGCACATGCTGCAACACCGTGATGTCCTCGACCGGCTCTCCCGAACGCAAACAACGGAGCACGTTGCGTATTCGCTGATCCAGCCTGATGCGCATCACACTGTCCTGCAGTTCTGCCTCCGCGGCCAGCGCGTGCACATGCATTGCGCGCAGGTGGTCCGCATGCAGACCATGGATGCTCAGTACCTGGTCAATCTGCTCATCGTCAAGATCACCCAAGCGCCCGCCAAGACGACGGAACATACGGCGGGTGTCGTCCCACTGCGCCGGTTGTTCAGACCACAAGCGCCAGCCACCGGCGGTGTTGTGACACAACTGCGGGCCATGGCCGTTGCGCGCACGCAACTGCCATTGACCATCGGTGGCGCGCTGAACCACGGCATAGTGGTGTCCATCCATTTCGATCCACGACTGATCGCCCAGACGCCGGATACCCAGAACGTCACGTGGCACCTCGGGCGCTGGCGCTTCGCTGCGAAATGGCAGCAGATCCTGGTTCCACAGTTTATGCGTACCGTCTTCCAACTGCGCCGGTACCAAGGCATCGACCACAGAAGAGCGGTTCCACAGCCTGCGCGCAACGCTGACACCAGCAGCCGTGACTGCTATCACGGCAAGGTCGGTGGCAACATTGAGCAGGTGATCCAGAGCCGCGCTGGTATCGCCGTCATGCCAGGCCTCGATGCCATGGTAGACCTCACCGAGCATCTCCCAGGCACTAACCGCCAGCAACGCCGCGCCGATTACCGGCACAAAAAAGCCGGCCAGGCTGAGCAACGCCCAGCCTTCAGCGGCCAGGCGCTGGTCGTGCTCACGCTGGACCTCGCGATCGACTGCGGCTACCGGCACTGCAATCATCGCTGCATCGTCCTTGATCTGCGCAATGCGGGCCTTGGCCAGACTGTCGAACAACGGCACGGGATAGGCGCTCATGTGTTCGTCAAGGCTGATATTGGCCCAGATCGCGAGATCTGCGTAGCCAGGAATCACCACGGAATAAAAGCGCTGACTGTCACGTCGCCGGACAAAGCGACTGAAAAAGCGCTGATAGTCTGTTGAGCGAAGACGCCTACCCAAGCCATTGGCCAGGGAGCGCAGGCTTTTGAAGGTACTCCAGGGCCCGTTCGGATCTCCTGGGACATACACCAATACGCGCTTGGTGGTGTTGCGCAACAACCCTTCATCGATGACATCGAACACGACAATCTGCTCGATGTTGCAGCCGAGCAGGCTCAGTTGCTTGGCGACGACGGCATCACCGCCAAGGCGGCTTAACCTGTCGTTGTTGCACAGCCCGATCACCAGTTGCAGTTCGTCCTCACTGAGCACCCCCTTGAGCCTGGCCTGGTAGGCGTCGACCAGCAGGGTATAGCGGTGCGAATCGGCCAGCAGCCTGGGCACGCTATCGGCAGCCTCGTTCGAGTCCGATGACGGCTGCAGGACTGCATCCAAATGACGCTGATACTGCCCGCCGAGGTCGACGTCACGGCACAGCCTGGCAAACTCGATGGCAGTGGGTGGCGTCACCTCGCCCGCTCTTGAACTCAGCAGGCGATTACCTCTGGGCTGGCCCCCGGCCTCGCTTTCAGCGGCGGTGAAATTGCGCAGCGCCGCCTCGATCAGCGGCATTTCTTCGTAGACGACTTCGGTCAGATGAGCACCAACAGGCTGTTGATTGATCACCGGCTCCCGGTGCCCGGCGATAAACCTCCAGCTTCGTACGCTGTACTCGTCGTGGTAATGCTCCTTCAGCGCCAGCTCGAGTGCGGATACGGCGAAGCTGTCGATGCCCTGAATACGCGCCAGCGCCTTACTCAGTTGCTGGCGAATGGCCAAGCTGCGGCGTAGCGCATAGCCGAGCACGAAGAGCTGGTCGGCACTGGCCGATCGAAGCCAGAGCGGTAAGCGCTTGCCGATGAAACTGTCCTGGTAGGCCTGTTCTATGAAAAGCGGATCGAGGACTGTGGGTTGCTGGGGATGGTCGGTTTGCATGGGCGTGCCTTCTGAATGAATGAAGACACGAGCCTAAGCAGCGAGGGTTGTCGGTAGCCGTTAGATAGCTACTACCCGATTCAGACTGTTACCTGGACTGCAATGTCTGCGACCCTCCTGCCATTGCTGTATGAGCAAGACTCTTGAGTGCAAGCACCAACGCCAGCTACCGACGCCGACCCGGCAATCCGCACTGTACCTATCATTTCTGTGAGTAGCGCGCTGTTTGATTGAATGGGTAAATGACCCGTCCCACAACTGATGAGCAGTGACCAGTTGCTGCTTCTTTCAGCACAGGGCCGTTCGATGGGCCAGCAGGCAACAGGTCTATGGCTCGTCATGTCTTCCTTTTGATCAAGGTGCTTAATTATGCGGAAAACCTCATGCCTGCTCATGTCAATCACCGGCGCCTGTATTACCAACGTGGCGCTGGCATCGTCTGACCTGCTTGAGCTCAACAGGCAGGGAAACCAGGCGGTCATCGATCTCAAACGCTGGTACGACAGTACTGCCGACGATTGCGGCGGCCCGGACAAACCCGGCTACTTGTGCAGCGGAATCACAATGCGTACCACCTCCAGCAGTCCCGGTTTTTTGCCCTGGGAACCGAGTGATAGTCAAATTGAAAAAGGCAGTGTCGCATTCTCGTGGTTACGCCGGGACAACAACTTCGGCAAGCCTTTCGGCAACCAGAACGGCCTGATCATGTATCCAACGCAGGCGGTGCCTGAAGGCAAAATTGCCGACCTTAAGGTGCTGTGCTCGTTTCCGATAAACGCCAACACCAATCAGCGCCCGACCTTGCAGGGTTGTGGCCCTATCGCCGGCTACGAGGAAACTACCGATACCTGTCAGGCCCTGGATATCAACACCGCGCAGCAATGGCTCGCCAAGTACCCTCAGGCGAGCAATTACCGGGTCTGCGGGTGGGAGCTACGCAAGGAGCAGCAGGACAATGCGGCGAAATGGTTCCAGACCGCTCTGGACGCACGCGAGGGTATGCCTGATGCACACTGGCACATCAACAACGAAGTGCTGCTACCGGTCTGGGAAAAGGGCAAGGGTGGGGAGCTCCCCTTGCATTCGTTCTTCTATGTCAAAGGCGAGCGCGAAGCACTGGCCAAGGCGCAATACGACCAGATTCGCTACCAGCAGAAGTACGACCAACTGATACCCGTCGTGCAGGTGACGTTCCCCACCGAAAAGGAAGGTACGTTGAATTTCGCCTATGACGCGCAGGATCAGGCAGCGGGCCAGCCAACCCCGACGCCCTCCGTCGATTTCGAAAGTCTTCCCGTAGGCCAACACGCCCGGGTAACCTCGAACGCTGTCGAGTTCCAGCTGGACCGGATTAACCGGGGTGTCGGCGACAAGCCTCACGAGGCAAGCAAGGGTCTGATTAGCGCCAAGCACCTGGAAGTGGATTCCACGATCAAGTTCGTTCTTGAAGGCGCCGGGCGTCGGCTGGTGACTTTTTCCTGGGGCTGCAATAGCTACTGCGGGCTGCAAACGGTTATCGGCGGGGGCAGCGAGGAACTATCCGAGGATGGACCAGGCGAGATGCGCTACGGCAGCAAAGAACTCATCATCGACGGCCCGGAGGCGATAATCCTGGCTGTCGATACTGAGGAAGACGGCAGCCTGCTAGTACTGGATAACCTCAAAGTACAAAAGCTGCCTGAAAAATAGTGCTCATGGATCGGCGCCGCTCGCCCATGCACGGATGCACACCCGTGCAGCACTGAAACGAAAAAAGACGCCGAAGCGTCTTTTTTCGATAACTTACAGACTTCCACGGAATTCTGTAAATCGATATCTGGAGCGGGAAACGAGACTCGAACTCGCGACCCCGACCTTGGCAAGGTCGTGCTCTACCAACTGAGCTATTCCCGCATTTGGTGACGGCCATTTTATAGCATCATGAAACGCCGTCAAGCCCTTGATTCAAAAAAGCTTTATTTTTGCTCCGAGCCTTCGCGCAGGTGCGGCCAGGCGGCGCGCAGGTAGTGCACCATCGACCACAGGGTCAGGCCAGCGGAGACCATCAGCAAGGCATAGCCCAGGATCACCCAGAAGGTCAGCACCGGCGGATTGGCCAGCAAGATCACCAACGCCAGCATTTGTGCGGCGGTCTTCCACTTGCCCAGGTTCGACACGGCGACATGCGCCCGCGCCCCCAGTTCGGCCATCCACTCGCGCAGGGCCGATACCACGATCTCGCGACCGATGATGACTGCCGCCGGCAAGGTCAGCCAGAAGTTCGCGTGCACCTGCACCAACAGCACCAGCGCCACGGCGACCATCAGCTTGTCGGCCACAGGGTCGAGGAAGGCACCGAAGGGCGTGCTCTGCTGCAGGCGACGGGCCAGGTAACCGTCGAGCCAGTCAGTGGCCGCCGCTACGGCAAAAACGCTGCTCGCTGCGATATAGCTCCAGTGATACGGAACATAAAACAGCAAAATGAAGATCGGAATGAGCAGGACGCGAAGAACTGTAAGTAGATTTGGGATATTCATCGGCACAACTGGCTGCAAAGTGAGCGTGCATTCTACTCGCTATGCAGGTTGGCATAAATCGACTCGGCAAGCTTTTTACTGATTCCCGGTGCTTTGGCGATTTCTTCGATGCTGGCGCGGGTCAGCTCTTGCAAACCACCGAAGTGTTTGAGCAGGTCGCGACGGCGCTTTGGCCCCACGCCCGCCACGTCTTCCAGGCTGGAAGTACGCCGCGCCTTGCCGCGCCGGGCGCGGTGGCCGGTAATGGCGAAACGGTGCGCTTCGTCACGGATCTGCTGAATCAGGTGCAGTGCTGGCGAGTCGCCCTTGAGGGTGAACTCATGGGCGGCGTCGTTGAGGTACAAGGTTTCAAAGCCGGCCTTGCGCGTGACGCCCTTGGCCACACCGAGCAGGATCAGGTCGGGAACGGCCAGTTCCTGCAGAACGTCACGGGCCATGTTCAGCTGACCTTTGCCACCGTCCACCAACAGAACATCGGGCAACTTGCCCTCACCGTCCTTGATCCGCCCGAAGCGTCGGGTCAGGGCCTGGTGCATCGCCGCATAGTCGTCGCCCGGGGTGACACCTTCGATGTTGAAGCGCCGGTAGTCGGACTTCAATGGACCTTCAGGGCCAAACACCACGCAGGAGGCGACTGTCGCCTCACCGCTGGAGTGACTGATGTCGTAGCATTCCAGGCGCTGCGGGGTTTCATCCAGGTCCAGCACCTGAGCCAGTGCCTCGAAGCGTGAAGCCATGTGCTGACGGTTGGCCAACCGCGCACCCAGCGCCTGCTCGGCATTGGTCACCGCCAGCTGCTGCCAGCGTGCACGGGTACCGCGCACGCGGTGGCTGATGGTCAGTTCGCGGCCACGCAACGCTTCGATGGCCGCAGTGAACGCCGCGAAGTCTTCGTGCACCACATTGACAATCAACTCACCCGGCAGGTCGCGCTCGGCATTACCGATGTAGTACTGCGAGAGGAACGCGGCCATGACCTCGGCCACCTCCTCTTCGATCCCGACCTGGGGAAAGAAGTTCTTGCTGCCCAACACCCGCCCACCGCGCACGCTGATCAGGTGCACGCAGGCACCGCCGGGGTTGGTGAACGCGGCGATCACATCCACGTCGCCGCTGCCGCCCTCCATGCTCTGCTGGTCCTGGACCCGGCGCAGCAAGGCAATCTGGTCGCGCAGTTCGGCGGCCCGCTCGAATTCCAGGGCCATGGCCGCCTGCTCCATCTCGGCGTTCAGCTCGTTGGTCAGTTGATGGCTGCGACCTTCGAGGAACATCACCGAGTGACGTACATCAACGGCATATTCCTCCGGTTCGACCAGGCCGACACAAGGCGCCTTGCAGCGCTTGATCTGGTATTGCAGGCACGGCCGGGTGCGGTTGCTGTAGTAGCTGTCTTCGCACTGGCGGACAAAAAAGGTTTTCTGCAGCAGGCTCAGGCTTTCGCGAATGGCACCGGCACTGGGGTAAGGCCCGAAGTACTTGCCCTTCTGCTTCTTGGCGCCGCGATGAATCCCCAGCCGCGGGAACGGGCCGTCGGACAAAAACACATAAGGGTAGGACTTATCGTCGCGCAGCAGGATGTTGTACGGCGGCCGCCATTCCTTGATCAGCGTCTGCTCAAGCAGCAGCGCTTCGGTCTCGTTGGCGGTGATGGTGGTTTCGACCTGGGCAATGCGCGCCACCAGGGCAGCCGTCTTCGGCGCCAGGCCAGTCTTGCGAAAGTAGCTGGCCAGGCGTTTCTTGAGGTTTTTCGCTTTGCCGACATACAGCAGCCGGGCTTCACCGTCGAACATCCGGTAAACGCCCGGGCGACCGCTGCAGGTCGCCAGGAATGCACTTGAATCGAACACAGGGGTCATGAGCTCAGAGACTGGCGTCAACCATGCCATGGCGGACCGCCAGCAGCGTCAGTTCGACGTCGCTGGTGACCGAGAGTTTTTCGAAGATCCGGTAACGGTAAGTATTGACCGTTTTCGGTGACAGGCACAGCTTGTCGGAGATGATCTGCACCTTTTGGCAACCGACAATCATCAGCGCGATCTGAATTTCCCGCTCCGACAGCGCATCGAACGGCGAGCCTTGCGGCTGGAACGACTTGAGCGCCAGTTGCTGGGCAATCTGCGGACTGATGTAACGCTGGCCGGCGAACACCAGGCGAATGGCCTGGACCATTTCATCCAGGCCTGCACCTTTGGTCAGGTAACCGGCCGCACCGGCTTGCAGCAGGCGCGTAGGAAACGGGTCCTCTTCACAAACGGTGACGGCCACCACTTTCACATCGGGATGACTGCGCAACAGCTTGCGCGTGGCCTCAAGGCCGCCGATGCCGGGCATTTTCACGTCCATCAGCACCACATCAGGCTTGAGTTCGCGCGCCACCTTCAACGATGACTCACCGGAATCGGCCTCGCCCACTACCTGCAAGCCATCGATATCGGCCAGCATACGGGTGATGCCTGTACGTACCAGATCGTGATCATCGACCACCAGGACCCTAATCAAGCAGACACCTCACACTGCGGCGGCAATTGGATCCCGCCACCTTAGCAAAAAATCGGGCGCTAGAGCTAACGGAACTCGTCATTGCATCGATGCTATTTTGCTCTTGCCCGTCACCCGACCAAAGACGCCCGGAGACTGGCTGGAAACCTTCGTACACGCCCGTGTTAGAGCCCCGGCAAGGCTACCGAGCAATTGCTGGACCGCGGCCTGGTCGGCCATGGGTAATTCGCGAAAAGCCGCCAACAAGCGGTTCTCCTCCGCACTCAGGCTACCTTGGGGTATGGGGGTACGCGTACCGTTCAACACATACAGGGCATCGACCCCTCGGGCCGCCACGGCAGCCAGGTAGTCGGCCTTGGGCGTACGCTCGCCACTCTCGTACTTGCCCTGGGCATTGGGTTCTACCCCACCGATATCGCCGAACACGCGCTGGGTCAGGCCCAGACGCTCCCGCTCTTCCCGTAGACGGGATCCGATTCCATTCATCGCATTCAATGTCCTTGATCCATTACCACGCCTGTCATCCACGCATACCTGCAGGATAGGCCACTCAAGCGCCACTATGCACAGGAAGCCCGGCACTGCACAAGCCGACTGATGCAGCTCCTGTCTGTGGTTGTCTGTACAGGGCCATCATCGAACATTTAAGCGGCTCTCGACTGAGCGCCAGGCGAGCATTTTCCAGCCATGGAAAGTTGGCACCTTAGTCCCAGCGATACATATCTAATAGCCATCAAAAAACTCAACTTTCAAGACCGTGAAAAGTTCAAGTCAGGCAAAAAAAATCAGTAGAAAGCCTGCCAGAACGCCACCAGCACAAAGCCGAAAATTTTTTATTGACGCCACAAATCTGCCGACAAAGCGAGCACCATTTTTTTGACATACAACTTATTGACAACTTTAAGTTGTTGTTTTTTAACAGCTTTTTAAACTTAACAAGCAAATATCAAATTGATTTGATTTACAAACAACTGAATGCTTGCGTAACTAAAAAAATCCCCCTTAGGATAGAAACAAGACAACGAACAACACGGCCATCGCCTGTTCAGCGCGCGATTCGATCATGCGTGCTCGCCACGTCGACAACACCGATAAACTGAGTAACCGGGTCAGCCTTGCTGAACACGGAAGAGGGAACTATGAATATCAGTATTTTTGGATTGGGTTATGTGGGCGCCGTTTGTGCGGGCTGTTTGTCCGCCCGCGGCCACCAGGTACTGGGGGTCGATATTTCTCAGGACAAGGTCGACATGATCAACCAGGGCAAATCCCCGATCGTCGAGCCCGGGCTTGAGCAACTGCTGCTCGATGGCGTCAACCATGGTCGCCTGCGCGGCACCACCGATGTTCAGGCTGCGGTACTGGCAACCGAGATGTCGCTGCTGTGCGTCGGCACCCCAAGCAAGAAAAACGGCGACCTCGACCTGGTCTACATGGAAGCGGTGTGCCGCGAGATCGGCATGGCACTGCGCGACAAGGCCAGCCGCCACACCATCGTTGTGCGCAGTACAGTACTGCCAGGTACGGCCAAGAATGTGGTCATTCCACTGCTTGAGCAGGCCTCGGGCAAACGTGCCGGTGTTGATTTCGGGGTTGCCGTGAACCCTGAGTTCCTACGTGAAAGCACCGCCATCCAGGACTACGACTTCCCGGCCATGACCGTGATCGGCGAACTGGACCAGGCCTCGGGCGACCTGCTCGAATCGCTGTACAAAGGTCTTGATGCACCGGTGATCCGCAAGTCGATCGAAGTCGCCGAGATGATCAAGTACACCTGCAACGTCTGGCACGCGACCAAGGTCAGCTTTGCCAACGAGATCGGCAACATTGCCAAGGCCTCCGGCGTCGATGGCCGCGAGGTGATGGATGTGGTCTGCCAGGACTACAAACTCAACCTGTCGCGCTACTACCTGCGTCCGGGCTTTGCCTTCGGCGGCTCCTGCCTGCCCAAAGACGTACGTGCCCTCACCTACCGTGCCGGCCAACTGGACGTTGAACACCCGCTGCTGGCCTCGATCATGGACAGCAACCGCAACCAGGTACGCAATGCTTTCGACCTGATCGTGCGCCAGGACAAACGCCGTATCGGCCTGCTCGGCCTGAGTTTCAAGTCCGGCACCGACGACCTGCGCGAAAGCCCGTTGGTGGAGCTGGCCGAGATGCTGATCGGCAAGGGCTATGAACTGAGCATCTATGACGCCAACGTCGAATATGCCCGGGTCTTCGGGGCCAACCGCGATTACATCGAATCGAAGATTCCCCACGTGTCGTCGCTGCTGTGCAGTGACCTCGACCAGGTCATCAACGGCGCTGACGTGATTGTGCTGGGCAACAACGATGATCGCTTCGCCCAGGCCCTGGATATCCCCGCAGGCAAACAGGTCATCGACCTGGTCGGCTTCATGCCCCATGGCAGCAACGACAGCCAACAGGGTATCTGCTGGTAATGCCCGACGCTCCGTAGAGAGCACCCGGCAAGTATCCCAGGCCTGCGCCTGACCGTATTGAACACCTGCCTTTGTCTGCCTGCCGCATTGCGGCCGGGCCTGGTAAGTGCGCTTTTCGGTCAGGTGCAGGCGCCTGTACAACGGAGCAACGGTTAGATGGAACGACAGCAACAACCGCCTTCAGGCGCAAGACGGGCAGCCATGAGCTTATGCGCCTGGGCCTGCCTGTTCGGCCTGATCGCCCTGGCCTCGGAGATGATCGCCCCGGCGTATCTGGACCCCAGCCACCACAGCTTCATCTTCATCATCGGCACCCTGGGCATGTGGCGCTATGGCAATGCCATCGTTCACTACCTGCGCGGCATGTACTTCCTGCACTGGAAGTTTCCGCGCATTCGCAAAGCGGTGGAGAAGATGGGCGACGCGGCGTTGCCCGCGCATATGTTCATGGTGGTGACCAGTTTTCGTATCCCCACCCACACCACCTTCAAGGTCTACCAGTCGGTGTTCCAGGAGGTACAGCGGCTCAAGGTGCCATGCACGGTGATTGCCTCGATCGTGGAAAAAGGCGACGAGCAGTTCATCAAGGAAATCATGCGCAACGAGGTCAAGGACCGGGACGACATCAAGCTGGTGATTGTCCGCGCCCGTGGCACCGGCAAGCGTGATGGCCTGGCCCATGCCTTCCGCGCCCTGTCGCGGCAGATGCCGCTGGAGGACTCGGTGGTCGGTGTGGTCGATGGCGACACCATGATGCTGCCGGGTTGCGTCGAACGCGCGGTCAAGCTGTTTGCTTACCTGCCCAAGGTCGGCGGCCTGACCACCAACGAGTTCTGCGAAGTCGAAGGCAGCAACCTGATGCGCCAGTGGCACTCGATGCGCTTCGTCCAGCGCCACATCAACATGTGCTCCATGGCCCTGTCGCACCGGGTGCTGACCCTGACCGGACGGTTGTCGTTCTTTCGCGCCAGCGTCATGACCGACCCGGATTTCATCCGCGACGTCGAAGCCGACTTTCTCGAGCACTGGCGCCTGGGCCGCTTTCAGTTCCTCACCGGTGACGACAAGTCATCCTGGTTGAGCCTGATGCGCGCCGGCTGGGACACCTTCTACGTTCCCGACAGCAACACCCTGACGGTCGAGCATCCACCAGACAACAGCTTCTGGCGCGCCACCCGCCAGCTGATGTTCCGCTGGTACGGCAACTCGCTGCGGCAAAACTTTCGCGCCACCGCCCTGCTCGGCCGTGCGCGACTGGGCCTGTTCACCCTGTACGTGCTGCTCGATCAGCGGGTGTCGATGTGGACCTGCCTGATGGGCCTGACTGCCTCGGTGGTCGCCGGCCTGGTGTTCGGCATCCAGTACCTGCTGGTGTACCTGTTCTGGGTACTGCTGTCGCGCAGCATCGTCACCGTGCTGTTCCTGTTCGCCGGTCACCCGGTGAGCCCGGTGTACCCCTTTGTTCTTTATTACAACCAGATTGTCGGCTCGGTGATGAAGATCTACGCGCTGTTCCACATGGACCAGCAGCGCTGGACCCGACAGAAAACCACATTAAGCAACGGCAGCGTCAACTTCGATGCCGCCCTGAACCGCTGGTCCTCCAAAGCGATGCTGTTTTCCTCCATCGCGATCTTTTTCGGGGTCATCTCGGTTCTTCTCGAACTCACGCAACGTTAAGGAAAGGCGCCTGCCATGAGTAGCTCAAGTACACCTACAGTTCCCGGTAAAACTGCTGCCAATGTCGTCCATGAAGCGATCGACGAACGCCAGTACGTGCGCACCCGGATCAATGCCCGCGTCACCCTGGCAGCGGCCGGACAGCCCACTGTGGAAACCACCTTGCAGGACATTTCCCTGGGTGGCATTGGCCTGCGTCACGACAAACCGCTGACCATCGGCAGCCTGTACAACGCCTCGATCCGCCTGCGCCTGAACCAGGTCGACCTGAGCCTGGACAGCAAGGTACGTATCGTTTCCCAGCGCGGCGAAGAAGTCGGCGCCCAGTTCGTTGACCTCGACGCACAGAAGCGCGACATCCTGCGCTACATCATCAGCGCCTATCTGTCAGGCGAGATCGCCGACATCAATGGCCTGTTCAACGTGATGCAGCGCGAGAACTACATCAAGGAACGCAAGCAACAGCACGCCAGCGCGCGCAGCAGCGGGGATCGCCTCAAGGCCGTGACCGGCACCCTGCTCTACGCTGCTGCCGGTCTCGCCGCCCTGGGCTTCGTCGCCTACAAGAGCTACCTGCTGTTCTTCCGTATTCCAGCGGTGCAGGCCCAGGTGTCGGCCAACGCCCAGGTGATCAGCATGCCCGACAACGGTTATGTGAAGTTCCTCCTGCAGCCTGGTCAGACCGAGGTAAAAGCCGGACAACCGCTGGCCAACATCTCCACCCAGCTGGCCACCAGCTTCACCAGCCCGGCGGACATGAAAGCCGTGGCCGACCTGTCACCTGGCGATCTGCAGACCCTGCTCGGGCGCGCCACCATCGAGACGGTGATCAACAGCCCGTGCGATTGCGAGGTTTACTTCCCGAGCAAACCCCTGGACGGTTACGGCTATAAACAGGCACCGCTGATGCATCTGCTGCCGCGTGATGAAGGCCTGTTCGTCACCGCCAACGTGCCGTTCGACAAGCTGGCCGACATCTCCCGTGTCACCTCGGTGGACATGAAGGTGTTTGGCCTGGACGAGCACTTCAGCGGCAAGGTCGTCGACTCGCGCGTCGATGAGGCCAACAAGAACCTGTCCCTGACCATCGCCCCGGACACCCCGCTGCCACGCCAGGCCTACCAGAAGCCAGTGGCGGTGGACCTGTTCCTGGGCTTGCCGTTCACGGCATCGCGCTGAACACAAAGGAAGGATTGGCAATGAACGCGATGATGCCCTCCCGCCTGCTGCTGGCAAGCCTGTGTGTAGCCTGTGCCGCCGGTACTGCTTCGGCCGGCCAGAGCCTGGAGCAGATCCGCTACGCGCTGTACAAGGATCCCAGTGCCAATGTCAGCAGCGACCTGCGCTTGCTGTCCGAGCGTGGCGACCTGGCGTCCAAGTTGCTGCTCGGCGATGTTCTGGCCAACACCGACGGCGCCAACCGCCAGGAAGTGATCAGCCTGTATAAGGAAGCCTTCGCTGACGGCCGCGGGCAGATTCCGGCACTGGCCTCGCTGGCGCGCCTGCTCGACCGCACCCCGAGCCTGCAACAGGGTCAGCGCAATTGGGTAGCCGAGGCGTTGACGCGCTACCCGGCGACCCTCGACCCGCGCAACGCCAGCACCACCCTCGAGGTGTTTCTGGTTTATCCGCAACTGGTGTCCACCGACCAGGCTCAGCAATTGCTCGCGCTGTATCAGCAATCCTGCCTGCTCAACTGCCGCCCCGAATTGTACCGTGCGGTCCTGGCTGACCGTCAGGGCGATCGGCAGAGCGCCGAACACTGGTATCAACAAGCGGTGCGCGTAGACGTGCGGGCCATCGATCGCTACTACCGCTTTCTCGGCGACGATCAGGACCGCGCCTTCCCGGCCTTTGCCCGGAGCCTGGAAGCGCAGCGGCCAACCCTTGCAGTCGAGATCGTGCACCGCATTGGCTCACTGCTCGACAGCATCAACAGCGTGCAACGCGCCGAACTGGAAGCCGACCGTTACGAGCGTCAGACCAGTGCCATGGGCCCGGCCCGGGCACAACCCGACGCCGCGCAGCTGGCGGCGGAAAAGGCCCGCAGCGACACCCTCGACGTGGCCCGCGCCGAAGCCCAGCGCTGGCGTGACAACGCCGCAGAACGCGGCTTTGTGCCGGCGATGGTGTCCAAGGCCAACTTCATGATTTCCAACCCCACCGAGCATAACGCCGAGGAAACCCAGGCCCTGATCGATCAGGTGCAGGCCCGTGAACCGACCCGCGCCAAGGCGCTGCAGGCTTCGTTCTACATGGTCAACAACTGGCTGACCCTGGACCCGCAAAAGGCCCGGACGCTGATCGACGAATTGATCGCCAATCAATACCCCGACGCCCAGCTGCTGCTGGCCGAGTACTACAGCAAGGGTGTGGAGGATGAGCCGGATCAGGAAAAGGCCCTGCAGATCTTCCAGGCCCAGGCCCGCGCCGGCTCGACCGCCGCCTGGTACCGCATGGCCACCTTGCATGCTTATGGCCGCGCCATCTGCCACGACCCGGTCAAGGCCTACACCTATGCCCAGGTAGCCCTGGACCTCGGTGAAAACGGTGCGCGCAGCCTGCTCAAGCGTCTGCAAAAGACCCTCAAAAAGGATGACATCGACCGTGCCCTGGCGGCACGTGCCGATCTGTTGAAGGAGGCAACCCTGTGAAAGTGCATCACTCCCTGTTCGGTGCCCTGCTGGCCCTGACACCGCTGTACCCGGCCATGGCCGCCGAAGAAATCACCGGCCCTGAAGCCGATAGCAACGAACCGGTACGGGTGCTGCCAAGTGACGGCAGTGCGCCGGTGATCACTTCGGAGTTCTTCAACAAGTTGACCGTGCAGACCGGCTACGGCCCGGAGAACTCCGAGGTCGGGCGCAGCCGCGAGATGTTCTACAGCCTGCGCTACGAGCCGTCCTTTGCCTGGTACTCGCCGGAAAAGCGCTGGGCCAAGTGGATGGTCTATGGCCGCCTGTGGCTGAACTACGACTCCAGCCAGTCGATCAGCACCCAGAACGAGAACAGCAACAGCTTCGACCGCGAACAGCCTGAAGGCTGGTACGCCGAACTGCGCGAGCTGTACGTCAAACGCAACCTGCTCGGCGATGACCCACGCTTCTCGCTGTCGGTGGGCCGCCAGCGCTATTTCGATGACTACGGCATCTGGTGGGACGACAGCCTGGAGTCGCTGCGCTTCAACTACAACGACACCTTCTCCCGGGGCTTTTTTGCCGTGGGGCAAAAGTTCTACAACTACAACAGCGACGTCAACAGCCTGGCCGACAGCGAAGAGCGCACCACCTACCTGATGGGTGAATACGCCTACCGCTGGAGCGAACGCAACTGGGCCGGCGTGCGCCTGATGCACGAGAACGACCACAGCGGCCACGACCCGGAAGATCGCTACGACTTCAAAGGCATGCGCTACGGGCTGTTCTTCAAGGCCGACGACCTGGATGTCAGCCCGCTGTTCAGTGACTACCACCTGGAACTGGCCGGCCTCGACGGCAAGGTCGACAACACCGATGGCAACGGCATCACCAGCACCGGCAATCACGCCAGCGGCTGGGCAGCCCTGGGTGAAATCGGCAAGCGCTTTCACGACCTGCCCTGGACACCACGGGTCGCCCTGCGCGGTGGCCTGACCGACAAGCCGAGCAACGAGAACGACGGCTTTCGCCTGAATGCCATCCAGTCCGACCGCATCACCCGCCAGGGCAGCTACAGCACACGCCTGACCAGCTCGTTCGTCAGCCTCGACCTGCGCAACCTGAGCTACTACGGCATCAGCCTGGAAACCAACCCGACGCCACGCAGCGCCCTCGACCTGCGCGTGACCGACCTGAAACTGCGCGACGCCGACGGCACCTTGCCGGTGCGCATCGACGGCGACCAGCGCAGCGAACGCAACCGCGCCATTGCCCAGGGCAACCACGGTGGCGGCAAGGATGTCGGGCAAATGTACGACCTCAATTACTACTGGAAGATGTTTCCGGTGGCCATCGACGGCAAACACCTGGACGTCAACGCCCTGGTCAGCGCCAGCTACCTCAATGCTGGCAACGCCCTGGACAGCGGTGATGACTACCAGCTGAGTGTCGGCGTCGTGATCAGCTACTAAGGACGGACCCTTCGATGATCTTCGCCTCCAACGTCTTTCTGTTCCTCTACCTGCCGCTGTTCCTGGCCGTGTACTTCCTCGCCCGGCCGCAATGGCGCTCGACCGTGATCGTTGCCGCCAGCTACATTTTCTATGCCTGGTGGCGCCCGGACTTCTTGCTGCTGTTCGTCGCCATCACCTATTGGAACTACTGGTTCGGCCTGCGCATCAAGGCGCGCCTGGACGCCGGTGACAAGCGCTGGGCCTTGCGCCTGCTGTGGATCGGCATCGTCGGCAACCTGTCGACCCTGGGCTACTTCAAATACGCCAACTTCGGCGCCGAAGTGCTCGCCGCCCTGCTCGCACCGCTGGGCATCAACACCTGGAGCCTGGAGACCATCTTCCTGCCGCTGGGCATCTCCTTCTATGTGTTCCATGCCCTGAGCTACATCGTCGACATCTACCGCAAAGACGCGACGCCGACGAACAACTTCATCGACTTCGCCGCCTTCGTCGCGCTGTTCCCGCACCTGGTCGCCGGGCCGATCCTGCGCTACAGCCAACTGGCGCCACAACTGCGCCAGCGCACCCACTCCCTGGAGCTGTTTTCCCTGGGGGTGTGTCGCTTCATGCTCGGCTTCATCATGAAGGTGCTGATCGCCGACCAGTTGGCGCCGATCAACGTGCTGTTCATCAGCGAAGGCACCCTGCAGCTCAGCGATGCCTGGTTCGGCCTGGTGGTTTCTACCCTGCAGCTGTACTTCGACTTCGCCGGCTACAGTCATATGGCCCTGGGCCTGGCGCTGATGATGGGCTTCCGTTTTCCGGAGAACTTCAACCAGCCTTACGTCTCGCAGAGCATCACCGAGTTCTGGGCACGCTGGCACATGACCCTGGCGCATTTCCTGCGCGACTACGTGTACATGCCGCTGGTGCGCAAACGCGTGGCCGGGGCGCTGCCGGCACTGGTCTACACCATGCTGCTGTCGGGGCTGTGGCACGGTGCAAGCTTCGCCTTCATCTTCTGGGGCCTGTTCTTTGGCCTGGGGATGGTCATCGAACGCAAGTACAACCTGGCGACCAAGATCACCACGCCCTACCACCTGGGGCGCAACGTGCGCACCTTCGTGCTGATCATCCTGAGCATGCCGTTGTTCTTCACCAACGACCTGCGCCACAGCCTGGACATCTACCAGGCGCTGTTCGGCCTCAACGGCCTGGGCTCGCTGGACCTGTATGTGTTCGGCGCTTCGAAGATGGCCATGTCGTTTGCCGCCGTCGCGCTGTGCTGGCTGGTGCTGGCCGGCAGCAACAACGTGCGCTACTACGCCGGTAATAAAGAGCAGTACTTCATGCGTCATGTCGGTGGCCTCAAGGCCGTGCTGCTGTGGGCCGGTTTCGCCCTGGCCCTGAGCAGCCTGGCGGCGAACTCCTTTTCACCCTTTCTGTATTTCCAGTTCTAGGAGACGGCCATGTACCCGGTCATGAATTCGGCGAGCAAGGTCAACGGCATCCTCTTTGGCGCGGTGCTGGCGGGGATGTTCGTGTACTCCCTGCCGCCGGTGTTCAGCTTCGCCAAAAGCCAGAGCGATGCCTGGAACCTGTTCGTCGATGGCAAGCTGCTGCGCAAGTTCGAGCAGGTCTACGACAAGCGCTTCTTCCTCCGTGAACCCTCGGTGAAACTGTGGGCCAACGCCCAGTACCGCCTGTTCGACGAAGGCACCAAAGGCGTGGTGCTGGGCAAGGACGGCTGGCTGTACACCAACCAGGAATACCGCGTGCCGAACAATCTGCAAGCCAACCTGGACGGCCAGCTGGCGCAGATCGCCGAGGTCGAGCAGAAACTCAAGGCGCACAACAAACGCCTGATCCTGTTGCCGCTGCCAATGAAGGTGGACGTCTATGGCGCCCACGCCGAGCGCGCCGTCGACCCGCGGGCAATCAGCCTGTACGACCGCTTCGTCGCCGGCCTGAAGGCGCAGAAAACCGAAGTCACGCCAGTGCGCACGGCCTTCCTGTACAACCGTGCGGGCCCGGAACTGTTTCTTAAATCCGACACCCACTGGAGCCCGGAAGGTGCGCGGCTGACAGCCTATGAACTGGCCCGTCAGCGCCCCGATCTGCTCGGCGACGAGCGCTACGTGTCGAACAAGGTCGCGGAAAAATCCGTCAAGGGCGACCTGATGAACTACATCCAGTTCAATCACGCGCAACTGGCCCCGCAATATGGCCCCAGCCAGATCGCCGTGTACGAAACCCTCAAGGCCGAACAGGACAGTGACGCGCTGTTCGCCGACGAGCAGCAGAGCCTGCTACTGGTGGGTACCAGCTACAGCAAGATCGACGACTGGAACTTCACCGGATTTCTCAAGGAAGCGCTGAACCGCGACCTGCTCAGCGTGGCGGTGGAGGCGCGCGGCCCGTTCGAGGCGATGAACCAGTTCCTCGCCAGCGACGACCTGAAGAATCCGCAGATCGACACCGTGATCTGGGAGTTCCCCCTGCGCACCCTGCTCGCCCACCGCCTGGGCTCGCTGAGCCGACCTGGCCAGACCCAACATTTCTGACATGTTCAAGGAGATCATCATGAACCGTACGCTCAAGCACTTGCTCACCGCCAGCACCCTGCTACTGGTCAGCACCCAGGGACTGGCCGCCGAAGGCAACGCCGACCTGTACGACGCCGTGGCCCCAGCCGACTCCGCCTTTGTGCGGGTGCTCAACCTGTCCGACAGCAACATCGACGTGACCCTGAGCGGCAAGGTCAACCCGCAGCGGGTCGCCGCCGGCCAACTGAGTGGCTACCGCTTCACCCCGGCCGGCAACCACAAGATCGCCGTCGGCGCCAAAGCCATCGAACCGCAGCTCAAGGCCAACGCTGCCAGCACAGTGGTCTATGACGGCAACAGCTTGACGCTGATTGCCGACAAGTACGTCAACGAGCCAAAAAAAGCCCAGATCGCGTTCTACAACCTGACCCCGGCCAAGGTCGCGTTGAAAACCGTCGACGGCAAGAGTGTGGTGGTCGACACCCTGGGCAAAGACCAGACCGGCAGCCGCATGGTCAATGAAATCAAGATCGGTTTTGCCGCCTATGACCAGCAACAGAAAGTCGCCCAGTTCGACGAACTGTTCCTCAAGAAAGGCCGTTCCTACAGCTACGTGCTGCTGCCTCAGGGCAACGGTTATCGCAGCATGAGCCTGGCCAACAGCATCGACCCGAGCGAGTGAGTGGCACAATGAAGAGCCTATTCGCCCTTGGCCTCGCGGCCGCAGGCGCCCTGTTCAGCGCACACAGTGTTGGCGCCGACGACAACCAGGCCACCTGCAAAGGCCTGGAGTGCCTGATGTGCCCCGGCTTGAGCAATCCCCAGCACTACGCCGAAGGGCGCATGAAGCTGATGCGCGAAATCGTTCCCGGCAAAGACCGCTGGCTGTTTCGCTCGGCGGTCGACCTGACCAACGATTTCGGCATCCCGGCGCCCATGCGTCCGGAGTTCGCGCGACTGATGGACACCTTTCATCGTCAGGGTATCCAGGTGGCCATGGCCATCCAGCCAACGCGCGGCCTGATGCACCGCGACAAGCTGTACGCCGACAAGCTCCACGGCTTCGACTTCGCCCGCGCCAGCGGCAACCTCGGCAACTACCTGCAGCAACTGCGTAACGGTGGCGCCGTGGTCGCGCCAATGATGCAACTGGTGCAGAACCCGCCCAAGGGCGAGTTCTTCTTCCGCCGCGATCACCACTGGACGCCCACCGGCGCTGAGGCCACCGCCCGCCTGCTGGCCGAGGAAGTGCGCCGCCAGCCGTTCTATGCCGCACTGGACAAGAAGCAGTACCGCACCGAGCCTGGGGTGATGGTGCCCAAAGACGGCACCCTGAACCTGGCGCTGAGCTATATCTGCGGCAACAACTACGGCTTCCAGTACGTGCGTGGCTACCAGACCATCCCCGCGGACCAGGGCGCCGATGCCTTGTTCGACGACGCGCCGGACCCCCAGGTGATCCTGGTCGGCGACAGTAACGCTGCGGCCCGGGAAGACGAGAGCAAGCAGTTCAACTTCGACGGCTACCTCAAGCAGTACCTGGAGGTCGACATCCTCAACTACGCCCTGCCCGGCGTCGGCCAGGACGGCTCGCTGCTCGAGTACCTGCTGTCGGAGAACTACAAGCCCAAGGCGCCGCCCAAGCTGATCATCTGGGAGCTGCCGGCCAACTATCAGCTGGAGTCCGACTTGATGTACCGCCAGCTGATTCCGGCGATCAAGGGTGGTTGCCCGGTGTCCACCGAGGTCATGGCCAACCGCTTGCAGCGTCCGGCACTGAAGGTCAACGAGCGTATCGAGCTGCTCAGTAATGCCGGCGAAGCGCGCAAGGCGGTGAACAACGGCTTCCTTGATATCCGCATCAGCGACAAGAACGTCAAGGATTTCTACGTGATCGTCTATTACGACAACGGTGCCCGCGACAAAGTCTGGTTCCGTCGTGAGGCGGTGGTCACCGGTGGCCGGTATTACCTGGAACTGAGCCGCGCCAAGGAGTTTGCCGGGGCCAATCTGCTCTCGGTGTTCATGGAGCCGACCAAGCCCGGCAGCGCTGCTACCCAGGTGGAAACCCGACTATGCCTGTGAAAACCTGGAGCGCACTGGCCCTGGGCCTGTGCGCCAGCCTGCAACTGAGCCACAGCCTGGCGGCCAGCTCGATCTGGCCGCCACGTGCCACTGCGCAGTCGGCGATGATCGCCGACTACCGCACCCTGCAGTGCAGCAAGGAGCCACCCGCGCCCTATACCGGCAGCTTGCAGATGCAGAGCAAGTACGATCAGCGCGACGCGACCAAGTCGACCCTGCGCAGCAGCCCCGATGCCAACAGCGAAAAGATCGGCAAGCAGGTCAAGCAATTTATCGGTGGTTTGATCTATGCCAGCAAGCGTTTCCAGCGGGCGAAAACGCCCCAGGAAGCGAACATGGCCCTGGCCTGCCAGGACCAGTGGCTGCAACGCTGGGCCGAAGCCCAGGCCCTGCTCAGCGCCGACGCCAGCAGCACCGGCATGGCCGCGCGCAAGTGGGCTGTGGCGGCGATGGCCTCGACCTTGCTGATGACCCAGGCCGCCAGCGACGGCAAATTGCAGCTGTCGGCGCAGCAGCGCGACTGGTTCAGGCAGTTGGGCGAACGCATCATTGCCGAGTACCAGCCGCGCCGGGCGCAAGGTTTTGCCTGGTTCAACAACCATGACTACTGGGCCGCCTGGGCGGTAGCCGCAACCGGCATGTTGATCGGGCGCGACGACTTCATCCAGTGGGCCGACGGTAACCTGCGCCTTGGCCTGCAACAGGCGGTCAAGGCCAGCGATGGCAGCTATGCCTACCTGCCGCTGGAAGTCGCCCGCGGCAAGCTCGCCGCCACCTATAGCCAGTACGCCCTGGTGCCGCTGGTGTTGCTGGCCGAATCGGCGCGGGTCAATGGCCTGCCCTGGAGCAGCGAAGACCAACAGACCCTGGAGCTGCTGGGCAACTTCGCCGCGCGCAGCATTCTCGATCCCGACAACCTGCCCGAACTCCGGGGCAAATCCCAGACCTCGGTAGCCCCCTACAAACTGGCCTGGCTGATCCCCTTCCTGCAACGCGTGCCAAACCATCGCCTGGCTCGCCAGTTGTATGACAGCGAAGACGGCGACGTCGACAACTACAGCCAGATTGGCGGCCCGCTCAAGCCGCTGTATCCCAAACTGCCGTAACCCAAGGACGAACCGCCATGGCCATGCGCCCTCTTTCCCTTTGCTGCCTCGCCGTCCTGCTCTGCGCAGGCAACGTCCAGGCCGCCAGCCAAAGCCTGGCGCCACAGCAGTCGCTGAACGTGATCAGCAGCACCGAGCATCAGGCCCAGTTGATACAACTGCAGCAACAGGTCGCTCAAGCCGTGCAATTGCAGGTCAAGGAACGTCCGCGTCCGTCAGGCCGGGCCAGCGTCAGCCTACAACCGATGTTCTCCGCGCAGACCGGCAGCTGGCCATTCGAGCCCTTCGTCAACAACGGCCTGTTCCGTGCCATTGCCGGTTACCAGGCGCACCACCCGCAAGCGGTACTGATTCGCGGTGGCAGCATCACCCTGGCGCAATTGCACCAGGCGCTGAACAATCCGCGGATCCTCAAGCCCTACAAGGACGGCTACCTGCTCAGCTATCCGCTGATGATCGGCAGTGATGGCGGCCTGGTGCTGGAAGGCACCAGCCTGTACCTGTACAGCTACTCGGGAACGGCGCTGATCAACCAGGGCTGGCTGGGCCTGAACCAGTCACGCCTGGAGAGCGTCGCCGGCGACAAGCCAGGCAGCACCGACCGTGCCTGGCGCCCGTTCGTGGTGGCCTGGGCCGGTAGCCATACCCAGGTCATCGGCTCGACCCTTGAGCGCCTGGGCTACAACGCCAACCTGTCGCGCGGCTTGAGTACCGCCCTGAGCAGCCAGCAGGCAGCAAATACCGCACAGGCCACATTGATTGTGCGCGACAGCCAGTTCAACGACCTGTCCAGCGCGGTGGAGCTGCAGCACAGCCAGGCACAGATCAGCGACAGTCGCTTCGAGCAATCCCAGCAGTACGCTATCGACGTGCGCGACAGTCAGGTCAACTTGGTCAACAACCAGCTGCGCGGCATCGACAATAACAGTGGCATCCGCCTGCGTGGACAAACCGTGGCACGGGTCGAACGCAACCTGATCCTTGGAGCACACAAGGCCGCCATCGAAATCAGCGATCAGCGCGGCGCCCTGCTGCTCAGCGCCAACCTGATCGGTGACAGCCGTGGCAACGGCCTGCAACTGCGCAACCTGGCGCCGACGGCCCAGGCGCCGCTGCTGATCGAGGACAACCTGATCGGCAACAGCCAGGGCAGCGCCGTGGACGCCAGTGAAGTGAGCGGTGCAACGCTGGTCAACAACCGCATCGGCAACACCCCGGAATATGCCATCAGTCTGCGCAATGCCGCACCGTTGGCCGGCCCTCTGGTGCTCAGTGGCAACACTCTGGGTACGGCTGGTAAAGCCGTGGTGCGGGTTGAAGGCTTGCAGCAGGTGGTGCTCGGGCCCAACCGCTTCGAAGGCAAGCCGCTGCTGCAGAACCTGCTGATCGGTGACCTGCTGGGTATTCAGGGGCCGTTGCTTGATGCAACCCAGCGCCAGGCGCATGTGGTGCGCGTCAGCAGCCTTGCGGGTCAATAGCCCGCTGCATACGCACGAAGCAGTCATCTTCCCCTACTGCTGCAAAACCCCGGCGCCGGTATAAAGCCTGCGCCGGGTTGCTTTTGAACACGGTCAGCCGCATCAGCGGTAAACGCCGTTCGCCAGCCCAGCCGGCCAGTTGCTCCAGGACTTGAGTACCGATGCCCCGCCCACGGGCATCCTCGACCAGGTGCAGCTCGCGGATGTACAGGGCCTGGCGGTCCTGACTGAGGCTGCAGAAGCCCAGCACGGTTTCACCCTCGACGATCAACCATTGCTCGCGCCAGCCCCAGGCCTGGTCGAAGGCTTCTTCGATCCACAGCAAGTCGAACTCATGGTAGTAACGCAGCATGGCGCGGCGGGTCAGGTCGCGGGCGAAGGCACAGTGCTGGTCGGTGGCGGGGATGAGTTGCAAGGGAGGATCCCTGAATGAGTTGTGATAGCAACGGTGGGAGCGGGCTTGTCCCGCGATGCAATGTGACTGCACAACCGCAATCGCGGGGCAAGCCCGCTCCCACCGAGAAGCCCGCGGTGCCTACAGGGGCTTGACCTCTTCGGCATAACACACCGGCGAACTCATCGGCCCCTGCCGGTCCAGTTCATCCTCCAGCCACTGGGCCAGCACCAGGGCATTGTTATGCTCGGTGTCCTTGCCGGCATAGAGCAACGTCAGATCGCCCTTCCCGGCCATGCCCAGCAGCGGCCACCAATGCTCGGGCCGCGCCGTCAGTTCCTGGCGATAGCGCTCGGCAAAGCCGGCAAAGTCCACTTCACCTGTGTGAAAGGCCTGGCGCAAGGCCGTCGACGGAGCAACCTCCGGCAACCACAGCGCTTGCAGTTGGTCTTTGCGCTTGTTGCGCGGCCACAAGCGGTCTACCAGCACACGCTGGCCGTCTTCGGCCGTAACCGGATCATAGACACGCTTGCAGCGAATCATCGGCACCTCTGTATTTTTTTGTATCAGCCTAGGCCTTTCATTGATCGGAGTCAGCTCGGCCTCAGAAAGTTTTTTTATGCTTGCCGCCTGAGGTAACCCAACCCGGAGTCATTATGACTACCCCATCGCTGGCCAGCCATTCGTCGCCAGCCGCATCCGATGCAAAGCCGCGCCTGAACCACAAGCCCGGCCGCGGTACCCTGACTCTATTCTTCGGCCTGTTGCTTGCGGGCTTGCTGTACACCGCCTGGAGCCTGGTCCAGGACATCGACGCCAGCGGCACGGTGGTCACCACATGGACCCCTTTCCTGTTGCTCGGGGTAGCCCTGGTAATCGCCCTGGGCTTCGAGTTCGTCAATGGCTTTCACGATACTGCCAATGCCGTCGCCACGGTGATCTACACCCATTCCCTACCGGCTTCAGTGGCCGTGGTCTGGTCCGGTTTCTTCAACTTTCTTGGCGTACTGCTCTCCAGTGGCGCCGTGGCCTTCGGCATCATCGCTCTGTTACCGGTGGAGCTGATTCTCAAGGTGGGCTCATCGGCAGGCTTTGCCATGGTTTTCGCCCTGCTGCTGTCGGCAATCATCTGGAACCTGGGTACCTGGTGGCTGGGCCTGCCGGCCTCGTCCTCACACACCCTGATCGGTTCGATCATCGGTGTCGGCGTGGCCAATGCCCTGATGCATGGCCGCGATGGCACCAGCGGCGTGGACTGGGCCCAGGCCAGCAAAATCGGTTACTCGTTGCTGTTGTCGCCGCTGGTCGGTTTCGCCTGCGCCGCGCTGTTGCTGCTGGCGCTGCGGCATCTGGTCAAGCGCCGCGACCTGTACCAGGCGCCGGTCGGCAACACCCCGCCACCCTGGTGGATTCGCGGTGTACTGATCCTCACCTGCACCGGGGTGTCATTTGCTCATGGCTCCAATGATGGTCAGAAAGGCATGGGCCTGATCATGCTGATCCTGGTCGGCACCTTGCCAATGGCCTACGCCCTGAACCGGACCATGCCCGAAGAGCAGTCAATGCAGTTCGCGGCGGTGGCCGAGGCCACCCAGCAGGCCCTTCAGCGCGGCACCCCGCAGCTGTTGAGCGCCGAGCCAAGAAAAACCCTGACCGAATTCATCCGCCAGCCGACCGCCAGCCCTGAACTGGTGCCGGCCCTGGCCGCCCTGACCGGTGCCATCGGTAGCGAAGTCGCCGGCTATGGCTCGTTGAACCGGGTACCCGCCGAGGCGATGGCCAACGTGCGCAACGACATGTACCTGACCAGCGAAACGATCCGCCTGATCGGCAAGCACCAGTTGGTGTCATTCGATACCGACACGCAGACGCAACTGGCGCTGTTCAAGAGCCAGCTTGACGATGCCACCCGCTACATTCCTTTGTGGGTCAAGATCTCTGTGGCAATCGCGTTGGGCCTGGGCACCATGGTCGGCTGGCGGCGCATCGTGGTCACGGTCGGCGAGAAAATCGGCAACACCCACCTGACCTACGCCCAAGGCGCGTCGGCGGAACTGGTGGCGATGTGCACCATTGGTGCGGCGGACATGTACGGCTTACCGGTATCGACCACCCACGTACTGTCTTCCGGGGTAGCAGGGACCATGGTTGCCAATGGCTCGGGCCTGCAGATGAAGACCATCTTCAACCTGCTGATGGCCTGGGTGCTGACGTTGCCAGCGTCGATCGTGATGGCAGGCGGATTGTACTGGTTGTTGCGGCACGTCTTCTAAAACGTCAAAGGGCCCACCCATCAGGTGATGGAGGGGCCCGTCATGCCATCAGCGGCGATCGCTGACTGCATTGCTACCGTGGGAAATGATGACTTCCACACGGCGATTGAGTTGCCGGGACTGGGCATCGGCATTGGAGGCTACCGGATACTCTTTGCCGTACCCTGCCACTATGACCCGCTCCGGCCCTACCCCATTACGACGCAGGGCGTTCGCCACGGACGCGGCACGACGCTCCGATAATTGCTGGTTGAACACCTCACTACCGGTGGAGTCGGTGAAGCCCTCCACCCGCACCTTGCGCTCGGGGTTGGCGCGCAAGTACTCGGTCAACTGTTCCAGGTCACGCAAACTGCCAGCCTTGAGTTCGGCACGGCCGGTATCGAACAGCACATCACCAAAGGTGACCACCGCGCCACGCTCCGTCTGTTTGGCATTGAGCTGCTGCAACGCCTTGAGCTGAGCCGTGCGCACATCCAGACGCGCCTGGGTACGTTGTGCTTCGATGCCCTGCAGACCGGCTTCGGCCACGCGCAGGTCGATGGTCTGTTCTGCAATGGCGATTTTCTGCTTGGCCAGATAAGCCAGTTGCTCGACCTGCTGCGCCTTGCGGTCCTTGATCGAGGCGAGCTCAGCCTGGCCCAGGGCGGTGAAGGCCGCTTTGGTTTCCAGGGCCGCCAGGCGGCTGGACTCGGGATTGCTCTGCAGCGTGCTGAATTGCGCACGGGCTTCGAGCAAGTCGGCATTTTCCGGCGTGGTGCCACAGCCGCTGAGCATCAGGCCGGCTGCGGAAGCAACGATGAACATATAGTTGAATTGCATAAGAACGATCCTTATCGGCTAGGCGCAACAATGGCGTCAGGGGCTTGCAGCATTTCCTGCTTGAGCACTTCGATGCCTTGCTGGGCACCTTTGAGCTGGGTTTGCGCCCTGAGTGCACGCGCCTTGCGTTCGGCCAGATTGGCATCGGCTTCGGCCTGCTCGGCAAGCAGGCGCGCCTGGGCGAAGTCCTGTTCACCCAATGCGCGCTCGACCTGATAAAGCTTGTCTTGGGCAGACTTCATTTCCATCGGGGCAAACTGCGTTGCGTCAGCGGTTACCGCGCGACTGACAGCATCGCGGGTCAATTCCACCTGTTCGGTGGGAACCGCGACGCTGGCACAACCGTTGAGCGCGGCGAATAGCGCCACCATCAGCCCGGAAGCAGCCAGGTGTTTTGTGGAACGTTTTACAGCCATGGTAGGACTCCATCTCAGCGTTAAAATCAGTTCCCAGCCATTCAGGCACGCACACACCACCGTTGCCCTGCAGCACAGGGCAATAGGTCGGTAGGGTTGCAAACCGGGGGAATTGTTCGGCGCCGCTAACGCGCCATAAACAGAAAATGACTGGATGAACTGAACATCGGCGACAGCCGTTTAGTTAAGACGGCGCCAGAGTATTCCGACAGATAGGACCCACAAATAGGAATTCTCTGATTTTCAACTGAGATTGTTAGAAGGCAAAACAGGAACAACCCAACGCGCCCCAGAAGCCTTGAAAATCACTGACCGGCACCGACGACTGACGCGCCTGCTGATGCTGGTGGGCATGCACCGCACAGGCCCCCACGCACTGGTGTATTTGCGCAGTCATTGGCGCACCCTGACGCCAATGACCCGGCACCTTGGCGACCGGTGACCAATCCGGCAACACCGGTAACAGCGGCGGATCAAAACGGGCGAATTCGGCAGCGGCATACACCACCTTGCCGCCCACCACTGTCAGCACCGATTCCAGCGCCTTGATCGCCTCGGCGTCGATGCTGAAGTAGTCCGCACTCAACACGGTGAGGTCGGCCAACTGCCCGACCTTGATCTGGCCCTTCTTGCCCTGCTCGCTGGAAAACCAGGCGCTGCCGTGGGTGAACAGTGAAAGCGCGGTGTCACGGTCCAGCCCTTGTGGATACAGCTCCAGCCCACCCACGGTACGACCGCTGACCAGCCAGTACAGCGACGTCCAGGGGTTGTAGCTGGATACCCGGGTGGCATCGGTACCGGCACCGACGGGGATGCCTTCGGCAAGCATGCGTTTGATCGGTGGCGTCTGTTGGGCTGCCGTGGCGCCGTAGCGCTCGACAAAATACTCACCCTGAAAGGCCATACGGTCCTGGATCGCAATACCGCCTCCCAGTGCCCGTACCCGTTCGATGTTCTTCGGGCTGATGGTCTCGGCATGATCGAAGAACCACGGCAGGCCATTGAACGGTATGTCACGGTTGACCGTCTCGAACACATCAAGCATGCGCGAGATCGATTCATCGTAAGTGGCGTGCAGACGAAACGGCCAGCGCTGTTCCACCAGGTGGCGCACTACGGGTTCGAGATCGCCCTCCATGTTGCCCGGCAGGTCCGGACGCGGTTCGAGAAAATCCTCGAAGTCGGCGGCCGAGAACGCCAGCATTTCACCCGCACCATTGTGGCGGAGAAAATCGTCACCCTGCCCGTACTTGACCGTAGACGTCCAGTTGCGGAAATCGGCCAACTCTTCCTTGGGCTTCTGGGTAAACAGGTTGTAGGCGATGCGCACCGTCAATTGACCAGCCTTGGCCAATTGCCCGATCACCGCATAGTCATCGGGATAGTTCTGGTAGCCGCCACCGGCATCGATGGCACTGGTCAAGCCAAGGCGATTGAGTTCGCGCATGAACTGACGGGTTGAATTGACCTGATACTCCAGCGGCAGCTTCGGCCCCTTGGCCAGGGTCGCATAGAGAATCATCGCGTTAGGCCGCGCAATGAGCATACCGGTGGGATTGCCATTGGCATCGCGCTGGATTTCACCACCCGGCGGGTTGGGCGTGTTGCGGTCATAGCCCACCGCGCGCAAGGCGGCGCGGTTGAGCAAGGCACGGTCATACAGGTGCAGGACGAACACCGGGGTGTCAGGTGCCGCCTGGTTCAGCTCGTCGAGGCTGGGCAGGCGCCGTTCGGCAAACTGGAACTCGTTCCAGCCGCCCACCACCCTCACCCACTGTGGCGCGGGCGTACGCAACGCCTGCTCCTTGAGCAAACGCAAGGCATCGGCCAGCGACGGAACACCTTCCCAGCGCAGCTCCAGGTTGTAGTTCAGGCCGCCGCGGATCAGGTGCAGGTGTGAGTCATTGAGCCCCGGGATCACCGTACGCCGTTGCAAGTCGATGACCTGGGTATCAGGCCCGCGCAAGGCCATGACCTGGGTATCGTCGCCCACGGCCAGGAAACGCCCGTCGCGGATAGCCACCGCGGTGGCCTCAGTCTGCTCGCGGTCGACGGTGTGCAAGCGACCGTTGTGCAAAATCAATTCAGCCGGCAAGGCCGTGCCGCTGCTGCGCATGATCGCCTCGGCGGCCAGCGGCGCTGTCGAGTGCATGGCCCCGGCAGCGCCAAGCACGGAACTGGCAGCGATAAAACGGCGACGGCTTTGCTGGTCTTCGTTCATGACAACTCCCTTTGCTTCAGGTGGCGGCACACCGGCAAAAGTTAAACGATAGACCACCGTCGCCGGGGCACCAGCTAACGGCGACGAAACAGCGGCCGCGGTTCGATCACCGAACGCCCGTACAGCACACTCATCCCCGCCAGGCCTTTGAGCGCATCCTCGGCGCATTTGTCTTCACGCACGGCAAAACTGTCGAAACCGCACTGGCGCATATGGCTCAGTTGGTCGCGCAGCACATCGCCAATAGCGCGCAACTCGCCGTGCCAGCCCAAACGCGTGCGTAACAGGTACGCCTGACTGTAACCACGTCCATCGCGAAAGCTGGGGAAGTCGACGGCGATCAGCGGCAGGTGCGGCAACCAGGGACGCAACGGTTCCACTTCGTCATCAGGTCCCAGCCACAAGCCGTCATGGCCGTTGGGGTGCGACGCCTGGCGGGCCAGCCAGGCGTCGAGCGGCAGAATCAGCAAGCCTTCAGGCAACGCCGATCCACTGTCGCGCACCAGTTGCCAGCCATCCTCGGCCAACAACTGTGGTTCGCCGTTGCGCAGGGCGATCACATTACGCATATCAGCTCCTCGGCACGCTTGGCATAGACCCGCTCCTTGAACGGCTCCAGGCCCACCCGGCGCACGGTGTCGACAAAGGGTTCGTCCAGCTCGCGGTAGGCGCAGTAGGTGGCGATGATCTGCTCGATGACCCGCGGGATTTCATCGGCGCTGAACGACGGCCCGATGACCTTGCCCAAGGTGCTGTGCTTGCCCTGGGCGCCGCCGAGGGTGACCTGGTACCACTCGCTGCCGTTCTTGTCGACGCCAAGGATGCCGATGTTGCCAATGTGGTGATGGCCGCAGGCATTGATGCAACCAGAAATGTTCAGGCTCATTTCGCCCAGATCATGCAGGTAATCCAGGTCCTCGAAACAACGCTGGATCGACTGCGCAATGGGGATCGACTTGGCATTGGCCAGGGCGCAGAAGTCGCCGCCCGGACAGGCAATGATGTCGGTCAGCATGCCGATATTGGCGGTCCCCAGATCGCGTTCGCAGGCCAGGCGCCACAAGGCGTGCAGGTCCTGCTTGCGTACATCCGGGAGGATCAGGTTCTGTTCATGGGCGATGCGGATTTCGCCGAAGCCGAACTGTTCCGACCAGTCGGCCACCGCTTCCATCTGCGCCGCCGTCAGGTCACCGGGTGGCGAGCTGACACCGGGCTTGGTCGACAGCACCACACTGGCATAGCCAGGGACCTTGTGCGCTTTGACGCAACAGGACACCCAGCGGGCAAAGGCGCTGTCCTGGGCCAGGTGGGTTTCGTACTCCAGATCGCTGTCGCTGACGCTGGCGTAGGCCGGTGGTTCGAAGGCTGCTGCGACGCGCTGGAACTCATCTTCGGTGAGCTGCGCCGGGCCTTCCTTGATGTGTTGCCACTCCTGCTCCACCTCCTTGGCGAACGCCTCGATGCCCAAGGCCTTGACCAGGATCTTGATCCGCGCCTTGTACTTGTTGTCGCGTCGGCCGTGGCGGTTGTAGACCCGCAGGATCGCCTCGACATAGGACAACAGGTGCTGCCAGGGCAGGCCCTCGCGAATTTGCAGACCGAGGATCGGCGTACGTCCCAGGCCACCACCGACCATGACCCGCAAGCACATCTGCCCCCTGCTGTCGCGGTACAGATACAGACCGATGTCATGCATCATGATCGCGGCGCGGTCCTCAAGGGCCGAACAGATCGCGATCTTGAACTTGCGCGGCAGGAACAGGAACTCGGGGTTGATCGTCGACCACTGGCGCAGAATCTCGGCCAGCGGGCGCGGGTCGAGCAATTCATCGGCGGCAACGCCAGCGAAGGCCTCAGTAGTGATATTGCGCACACAGTTGCCGGAGGTCTGGATGGCGTGCATCTCGACCTCGGCCAGGTGCTGGAGGATGTCCGGCACCTGGGCCAGTTCGATCCAGTTGAACTGGATATTCTGGCGGGTGGTGAAATGGCCGTAGCCGCGATCGTACTCGCGGGCGATCTGCGCCAGCGTACGCATCTGCCGGGCGCCGAGGGTGCCATAAGGAATTGCCACCCGCAGCATATAGGCGTGCTTTTGCAGGTACAGGCCATTTTGCAGGCGCAGGGGCAGGAACTCTTCCTCACTCAGTTCGCCGCCCATGAAACGCTGCACCTGATCGCGAAACTGCGCCACACGCTCGAACACCAGCGCACGGTCATACTCGTCATACTGATACATGGTTCGGACCTCATCACGGATGACGTCACTATGGCGCTGAGGTGTACTGAGTTACAGATTCAGGTTTGGGGGATTTATACGGATCAGATTAATCCCGGGCTGGCTCGAAGAGCCTCAATAAAGCAACAGCGCAGCGAGTTGTGCAGTTGATCTGATCTTGATCTTGATCTTGATCTTGATCTTGATCCTCCCGCCCCGTTAACCAGTAGGGCTGAGTGGAGGTGTCGTGTAGGGGCTAGCGCGCAGCGCCTTCGGCGTAGCCGAAGTTGCGAAGCGTAGAGTTGCTTGCAACTCGTAGCTCGCAATGCCCCGTAGCGGCGCCGGAGCGAAGGGACCCGGAGCGCAGCGTAGGGCCCCTGGTGGGGCAAGAATTTTTTGCTTACTTTTTTTTCGACTGAAAAAAAGTAAGCCGCCGTAAGGGCGGAAAGGTGATTCAGCGCCACCTTGGCAAACGGATATACACGCAACCTGCAAAGCCCATAGGGTCCAACACACCGCAATACTCCCTGCTCAAAACTGCACATCAAGAATCACGTTATCCACGTAGGTCCCCGCAGGCGGCGTTGCCTGATCAGGGTAAATCCTGGCGTTGTAATTGAAGATCTGACTACCGGTCCCGGTCCCCGCGCCCGGATTGATATCAGCGTCACTGCTGGCCCGCCGCGCACCGGGGAGCGCCCCCCAACGCACCGTCCCGGCACTCTTGAAAATGTCATAAGCCAGAAAGTTACTGGTACCGGACTTCATCCGCCGCCGCCCAGCAGCGACGTTCTGCCCGTCGTCCAGTCCCACGGTGTAGTTGCTGCCTTTGGTGCAAGACAAACTGACACTCTGGTTGACCGGGGCAAATCCACTGATCACCGGTGCACTGCCGAAACTGATCGCGGGCGTGGTGATCTGGCAGTCATTGGTCACTGTCAGGCTCACCGTCAGATCAGTTGTCTTTTTCAACTCCTGCCGCCCCAGGCACACGCCGAGCACACCAATGCCCCAGCAATAGTTGATATTCCATTCCACCACGAAAGATTCCTGATAAAAACCGGCGGCGACATTGCTGCCGACCAGGCTTTTCAGGTAGATCGGCACACTCTTGGGCGAGGTGCCATTAAGCAGGCCGAGGGCATCGATAATGCCGTTACGGGCAAAATCGTAAGGTTGGTTGCGGGCAATGGCGAAGTTGGTGGTGTTGTTGGCGTACAGCGTGTAGTTGATGACATCACCAGTGGGGCCCTTCAGCCCGGTGGTCCCGCCGGTTGGCGTGAAGGTCGCATAAAAATGGTCATCCGTTGCCAGCAGGCTCAGCAGCGAACCGGTGCACTGCAAACCGGCGTGGTTGGTCGACGCCGACTGGATCACATCGCGCACCAAGGTCGAGTTGAGCGTGCCAAAACTTGCAGGGTTGGTCGCCACCACCGAGCACAGGGCGTGCGCCTGGGCACTGGCCAGCAAGGCCAGGCTCAGCAACAACCTCTTCATTGACACACCAGCGGCCCGATCAGCGGCACCTGCTGCTGATCGCCCTCGACACTGAACTGCACGCGACAGCTACCGCCGCCACTGCGCTCCACCACCAAGCTGTTGTGCTCTGCCAGCCCTTCCAGATAGACCAGCCCGTCCCAGCCCACCACCGTGCGCGTGCCGCTCTGCTCGTGCAGTACCTGGCTACCCAGTGGCAGGTCGCGCTGCGCAGGATCGACCAGATGAAGACTCGCCGCGACCACCCGCTGCATCGGAAACTCCAGCAGATAACCGGAGCCACGCCGTACGGCCACGCGCTGCTCGACCTGCGGCACCTGCACGGTGCTGGGCAGTTCCATCGGATCAATCTCGTACTTGCCGCGGTAATAGCCACTGCTCCAGGGCACCAGTAAATGCCCCTTGCTGTCGGTGCGGCCGACCAGCTGGTTTTCATAACGCACCGGCACATCGGCAAAGCCGTCGGTACTGACCACCACGAACGCATCGTCAATACGGTTGGCGGCAAACACCCCGGCATCCATCCACACCAGCGAGCCACTGGCATCCGCCCAGCGCGTGGTGTCGTCGCTGGTGCCGTAGGCGCCAACCTGCAACTGCACCGCCTGCAGGCGCCAGGTCAGGTCGGCCTGGCGATAGGCCTCGCGGTCACCATCGGCATAGCCGAGGTTGTAGCCCAGGCCACCTTCAGTCGGCACTGCGCGGCTAAAATTGACCCGTTGCAGACGTTCGCCATTGTTATTGCGCTCAAGGCTCAGGCTCAAGGTGCCGCTGAGGTCGAACGGGATCACCCATTGCGCCTGCACCGCCCATTGGCTGTCGCCGATCTCGCGGTTGGCCGACAGGTACAGGCTGCTGTTGCCCCACAAGGGCTTGCTCCAGCTCAGGTTGAGCAAACGGGTGCGGCTGTTGTCCCCGGCGCGCACATCGAAATAGCCGGCACCAAGGCTGCCATAACGGTTCAGGTTCAGGCTCAGGGTGACCTGCTCGCTACGCTCACTGAGGCGTGTGTAAGGGCTGTCGACCAGTGACAGGTCGGCGTAATCGCCCCGGCGCTGCAAGCGTTGATAGTTAAAGCCCAGACGCGGACTGTTGTACTGATAACCCAGGCTCCATTGCTGGCCACTGCGACTGTCGAAGCGGCTCTGGCTCATGGCCGCGTTGACCACGCCCCAGTTACCCACCTGCCAGTTGCCACCCAGGCCGCCCAAGACCAGGGACTCGGCCGCTTCGGCGTGACTTTCCAGAGTGAAGCTGTCAGTCAGGCCATAGCGCAGGCTGGCGGCGGTCACGCCCGGCCCATAGGCAAAATCGCGCAAGGCATAGTCGCGACGCAGGCTGCCAGCCGCCACCGAGAAATCCGCCAGGCCTTTTTGCAGCAGGCTGCTGGTGACATAGAACGGCAAGGTGGTGGACACCTGGCGTCCCAGGGCATCGGTAGTCACCACCACCGCTTCACCGGCACCGTTGATAAAGGGAATGTTGGTCAGCGTGTAGGGACCTGGCTGCAACTCGGCGCTGGAGCTTTTGTAGCCGTTGATGAACAGGTCCAGCGATGAAGGCACCGCCGCCTCGCCGGCGAATGCCGGCAGCGGATAAGTGACCAGGTCCGGGCGTACGGCAAAGTCCCGTGACACCTGCACACCGCCCAGACGCACCGAACCGGTCCAGGGCAAGGCGCTGCTGACGACGTCGCCCATTTCCAGGGTCAGTAGGCGCGCTTCGTCGGTATAGCGCCAGGTGGTGTCATAACGGCGAAAGCCCTGCTGGCTGTCATCAAACTCGTTGCCGCCCAAGGTCTGACGCCACTGACCGGTGGTCGATAATGTCCCCCAGCTGTCGAACAGGCGCAGCTCGTTCCAGGCAGCCAGATAGGTGCCGCCGTCGTCGGTGTCGTTCAGGTACAGGTCATAGTTGAGCAGTGCACCAAAGCTGCTGCGTGCGTCGCTGGCCAGGTACAGCTGACGGTTGCCGAGGGCCTGGGTCGGCAGCCAGGCGGCAGGCACCTGCAGGAGCAGGCGCTGCCCCTGGCTGTCGTAGTCACTGTGCAGGCCAGTGATGGTGTCCAGCGCCACTTCGCCGTCCGCCAAACCCGGCACTTGCACACCTGCTTTGTGCAAGTCCGCCGTGGCCATGTACAGACGGCCGGCGCGCTGCTGCACCGCCACCAGTTCAGTGCTGCTCATCTGATTGACCACCAGCTCCAGGTACAGCTGGGCATCGCCGACCGCCTCGAGGCTGGGCGGTGGCGGCGGTAACTCGCCGCCGAACAGCGGGCCGCAGGCCACTAACGCACAAGCCGCCAGCAGCCATGGGCGTGTGGTGTCCAAAGAAATACTCACGCACCGTATCCAACCATTACCGGGTCCTCCCTGGCCCCTGTCGCTGCCGTGCTACTGAACGCTCATTGGCCCTGGCTCAGGGTCTGTGCCGGCTCCTGACCATTGATCCGACCCTTGAGCACCGAGGCCGCCGTCATCGTTTGCGGCAGCGGCCAGCGCATACTGGCGCCGGGCAGCACATAGCCGAGCAGGCCTTCTACCAACGGGCGAGATTGTCCGCCTTGTTGCAGGACGACATCGGTCAGACGCGCATGCACAGGTCCCGTGTTGCGAATTTCCACATAGGGCCGGCCTTGTACCGAGACCTGGCGCCAGCTCAGTGCCGGCTTGCCGACAGTCGCCAAATCGCGCTGGCCTGTGGCGTCCGCTTTACCCCACAGACCTTGGCCGTAGACAAACAAAGGCACCGAGTAGCGCATCTGGAAGCGAATCGCCGCTTGCGGCTTGTCGATGTCGGGAGCCTCGGGCAAGGCTGGGGGAATCTCATCGATGATGATCCGGTAGGCTTGCTCCTGGCCGACCGGTGAAGCGCCGGTGCGGGTCAGGCGGATCAACTGCTTTTGCCCCGGGGCGATATTTGCCACCGGTGGGCTGCCGATAATCTCGCGTTGCGCCTGGTACTGGTCGTCGTAGTCACCCTGACGCCAGGCGAACACCCGCACTTGCAGGTTGGCCGGCGCCGTCCCGCGGTTTTCCAGCCACAGCGCGCCGGCTTTCTGCTCGGCCTCAAGCACCGGATCGATCGGCCAGATCAATACCGAAGTGGCCGCCTGCAGCGGTACAGCGAACAGCACAGCCAATGCGCAACTGGCCCACTTGATCATCCGCTGTGAGTTGCCCGCACTTGCCCTCATCCACAGTCTCCTTGGTTGTCGAATACACCGGGTGAGTCCACTCACCAGGTCAGCACCACTTGCACCACATCGGTGTAGTTGCCGGCAGGCACGCTACCGGTCAACTGTGCCCGGGCGTACACCGGCAGCTTGATTGAATTGGCATCGCTGTAGGTCACGGTGACGGTCTGATCGATGTCCAGGCTCTGGCTGAAGCCGGCGTCGCGAAACAGTTGATAGGCCACCAACTGCGAACCTGTACTGCGTTTGAGATTGCGGCTGCCGCTGCTGGTGTTCTGCCCGGCGCCGATGCGCATGCTCAGCGTCACCCCCGGCGTACACTGCAGGGTCACGCTGGCGCCACTGAGTGCAGTGCTGACCGGGCCGCTGGCGAGCGCCGAGTAACTGCCAAAATCGAGGTTGCCGTAATTGCTTACCCCGCCGACCACCAGGCACCCCGCCACCACTTGGGCGCTGACCTGAAAGGTACTGCTGAGCGCCGCCGATAACGGCGCAGGCGCTGTCCAGGCGAGTACCGCCAATAGCCCATACCACGAACGGGACACGCCTCAGAAGCTCAGCTCGACGCTTACCGTGTCGGTATAGGCCCCGGCCGGCAAGCCGGCCTTGCCTTTGGCCAGACCATACAGGTTGACCGTCTGCGCCACGCCCGTGCTGGTCGGCAAGGTGATCGTGCCGTTGATCGCCAGTGGTTGGGAATGCCCTGAATCGGTATAGAAGTCATACGGCACAAAGTTGCCAGATCCATCGGCCAACGCCCGGGTACCGCCGGGGGACTGGGCGTCGTGGCTGCCCGCGCCGATCTTCACGACGGGTATTGTGCCGCTGGAGCAGAGAATGCTCATTGCCCCGCCAGCACCGCCCAGCACCTGCCCTTGAGCCTGGGTGAACAGGGCGTCCACGGTGCCGAAATTCAGCGTACCGAAGTTCAGACCGCTGCTACCGGTAGAACCGTTGACCTGACAGCTGGCGGTCAGGACCAGGGTGGCGCTTATCTGTCCGGTGACGCTCGCCGCCTGGGTTTGCGAGCACAGGGCCAGGCCGACGCCGGCAAAGATGAAGCGAGAAATGTAAGGCTGCATGAGTCACTCCTTGCGTGTTACCAGTCCAGGGTCACCATCAGGGTGTCGCGATAAATGCCGGCCGGCAGCGCCTTGGGATGGGCCACCAGCGCACCGTAAATGGGTATCGGAATCTGCGCCGCGCTGCTGATGGTGAAATTGCGCTGCTGGCCGATGCCATAGCGGGCACTGCCCGAGGGATCGAGCGACAATTCATAGGGGATCAACTCGCGGCCATTGCTCAAACGGCGATTGGCGCCATCGCCATGGGCGCCGCCATTGATGCTCACGGTAAAGGCCCGCACCGAGGGATTGCAGCGCACTTGCAGGCGGCCATCGGTGCCCTCTTCATCCAGGTGCGAACGCAGCGGGCTGGTCCAGCTCGGGCCCTGGCTGCCGAAATCCAGCACCCCTGCCCCCGGGGTGGCAACGGCGCCGCCGGGATCGCCGCTGATCTGGCAGGCAGCGCTGATCACCAGTTGCGCCTGGATATGCCCGCTTACACCGGCGAAAGCGTCGGGGCTCACCAGTAATAGCGGGCCAATACTCAACAACAGGACTTTATTCATGCTGCCAGTTCCTTTAGCAGGCAATGCAGTGACCTTCACCAGGTGACGGTGACCTTGAGCAAATCCGAATAACGACCGACCGCTGGCACCTGGGCCAGGCTGTCGATACGGGCATACAGCGGAAGGTCCACAGAACCGCTGGAGGGCACCCGTGCATGCTGTACGACATTGACCGGCAGCGGCACACGCCAGGCCGGGTCTTGATATATGCGATAAGGAATCGGTCGAGCCGAAGGCTGGGCGCTGGTCAGGTAACGCACTTCGCCGACACCGCCGTGCTGGCCGCCGTCGACCTGCACTTGGTAAGTAGTGTCGGGGTTACATTCAAGACGCGGTGGCCGCTGACTCAGTAACTGGCTGGTCTTGGGGCCGGTCGGATCGTCCAGTCGTGCGGTAGCGCCGAAGTCGAGGACACCCAGTGCTTGTGCGCCGGCCTCACGGGGCTGATGAATCAGCACGCAGCCACGCTGCACTTCGACTCTGACTTCAACCATGAATTGGGCAGCAACTGAACTGTCAACGATGATCAGCCCAAGCAGTGCGGCCAGAGAGCATCCTTTCACCGGCTTATCCTTTAACGCAGGATTTATCTGAGCTTGAGGGTAGCAGCGGAGACAAAAGCTGCCAGCCCACAGAGAAACGTACAGTTCCTGTACAACATTTTGCGGCGCTTTGCCGGCTTGGCAGAACGCTGGCAGCCCCAACGCATATTGGTTAAATTAGTCGCGCTTGCTCAAGCTGGTCCTTGAGTGCCGAAAGCCTCAAGGAGCCCCGTTTGCCTGCCCTGCCGCCTTCCTGGATACGCTCACCGCTGCGCGCCCTGCGTCAACGTCTTGGGCCTGCAGTGCGCGACGAGGGCGAGCTTGCTGATACCGTTCGTCAGCATTTTCGTCACAAGGCCGTCGCACAGGGGTACACCTTGAGCCCGGCTCAGTTGCAGGTCATTGAACACATGACCACTCAGGCCGCGCGGCTTGCAAGCGGCCAGGCCCGCAGCCTGTATCTGCATGGCAAGGTCGGGCGAGGCAAGAGCTGGCTACTCAACGGTTTCTTTCAGGCCCTGCCCCAGACACACAAACGCCGTGTGCACTTTCATGACTTCTTCGCGCACCTGCACCAAGGCATGTTCGAACACCGTCACCAGGACGATGCCCTGGCCTGTACCCTCGATCAGTTGCTGCAGGACTGCCAGGTACTGTGCTTCGATGAATTCCATGTGCACGACATTGGCGACGCGATGCTCATCACCCGCCTGTTCCAGGCCTTGTTTGCCAGGCGCATCTTTGTCTTGGTGACCTCCAACTACGCCCCCGAAGGCCTGCTGCCCAACCCGCTCTACCACCAGCGTTTCGAAGCGGTTATCCGCTTGATCCACAGCCAGATGCAGGTGCTGGAAGTCGGCGGTGACCAGGATTATCGTGCGCTGCCGAATGCCGCCGGCCAACAGCGGTTCACCCAGGGGCATTACCTCTGGCCTGGTATTCCTGAGCAGAGAGAGTCTTTAAGCTTGCCGGCGTTTGCCGACGCCTCGCTGGCGCTGCAGGTAGGCAAGCGCCAGTTGCAGGCGCGGCTCATCCAGCACGATAAGGTGGGGTTTGATTTTGCCCAGCTCTGCGAACAACCCACCGCTGTCATCGACTACCTGGAACTGGCCCGGCGCTTTGATCACTGGATCATCGATGGCCTGCCGCGCCTGGACGCGTGCTCGATTGCCGAGCAGCAGCGTTTTATCAATCTGGTGGATGTGCTCTATGACCAGGATAAGCATTTGGTGTTGATCGGTGCCGCACCGCTGGACGAAAGTCTGCAGGGTACGGCAGCCGATCTGGCACGAACGCGCAGCCGTCTTGGGCAATTGCGTCAAACCAATATTCCGCTCCTACAGTAATCAACCGACGCGGGCGAAGCTGGCCAGCACCGCTTCGATTTCACCGAGCACCGCCGGATCATCCAGGGTCGAGGGCGGCGTGTACGCTTGCTGGTCAGCGATCTTGCGCAGCACCGCGCGCAAGATCTTGCCCGAACGGGTCTTGGGCAAACGCTTGACCACCCGCACCTGGTTGAAGCATGCCAGCGCACCGATCTGTTCGCGCACACTGGCCACCAGTTCGCTCTGCAAGGCAGCCTCGTTGATACCCTGGCCGTCCTTGAGCACCACCAGGGCCAGAGGCACCTGGCCCTTGATCTCGTCATGCACACCAATCACCGCACACTCGGCCACCGCCGGATGCCGGGCAACCAGGTCTTCCATTTCGCCGGTGGACAGGCGATGTCCGGAGACGTTGATGACGTCATCGGTGCGCCCCATGATGTAGACGAAACCATCGTCATCCAGGTAGCCGCCGTCGCCAGTGTGGTAGTAACCCGGATAGGCCGTGAGGTAGGCGTCCAGATAGCGCTGGTGGTCGCCCCAGAGTGTCTGGCTGCACCCCGGTGGCAATGGCAGGGCAATGACAATGGCGCCTTGCTGGTTGGCACCGAGCAGTTGGCCGTCATCGTCCAGCACGCGCACGTGATAACCCGGCACCGCACGGTTGCTTGACCCTGGTCGCGCCGCGCTACCCTCTAGCCCCACGCAGGGCGCGGTCACCGGCCAGCCGGTTTCGGTTTGCCACCAGTGGTCGTGAACGGTTTTGCCGCTGATCGCCTCCAGCCATTGATGGGTACTGGAATCGAGCTTCTCGCCGGCCAGGAACAGCTGGCGCAGGGAGCTCAGGTCATAACGGCGCAGCAGCTCACCCTCAGGGTCTTCCTTGCGGATTGCGCGCATGGCGGTCGGCGCGCAGAACAGACCATTGACCCGGTACTGCTCGACCACCCGCCAGTAGGCGCCCGCGTCCGGGGTGCGAATCGGCTTGCCCTCGTAGAACACTGTGGTGCAGCCATTCATCAGCGGCCCGTAAACAATCAGCGAGTGGCCGACCACCCAGCCGACATCGGAAATCCCCCACCACACATCACCGGCCTGCATGCCGTAGATATGGCGCATGGCAAAGCCCAGGGCCACGGCATTGCCGCCGTTTTCACGAACGATGCCCTTGGGTTTGCCGGTGGTACCAGAGGTGTACATGATGTACAGCGGGTCGGCCGCCGCCAGCTCCACCGGTGCTACCGGGCGGGCATCGGCCACGGCGGCCTGCCAGTCGAGGTCGCGACCTGCCAGCAGCGTTGCCGGGGCCTGGGGCCGCTGCAGCACCAGCACCTGGCGCGGTTGATGGCGAGCCAGCTGCAAGGCGCGATCCACCAGCGGCTTGTATTCGATTACCCGATCGAACTCCAGGCCGCACGAAGCCGTCAGCAGCAAGGTCGGGCGGGCATCGTCGATACGCAGGGCCAGTTCGTTGGCGGCAAAGCCGCCGAACACCACCGAATGCACGGCGCCGATACGGGCGCAGGCGAGCATGGCCATGGCAGCCTGAGGCACCATGGGCATGTAGATGATCACCCCGTCACCCTTCTGCACGCCAAGCTCGCGCAACAGCCCGGCCAGGCGCGCGACTTCGTCGCGCAACTGCACATAGGTGAACGATTGCTGGCTGCCGGTTACCGGCGAGTCGTAGATCAGCGCGGTTTGCTCACCACGCCCCTGTTCGATCTGATGATCCAGGGCCAGGTAGCAGCTGTTGAGGCGGCCGTCGGCAAACCACTGGTGGGTGCCATCGGCGTTTTCACTGAGGGGCTGCTGTGGCTTGCGGTACCAGGCCAGGCGTTCGGCCTGTTCGGCCCAGAACGTGGCTGGATCGGCGATGGAATGGGCGTAGCTGTGCTGATAAGTCATCGATACTGAACCCTGAACTTGTTGTTATTTAAAAGGGCGAGTGTCGAGTATGGACCCACGTGACGAGGCTGCCATATGACTTAAGTCTCATCGGATGTGCACAAATGCATGCCCCGGTCCCCCAATGGTCGTCTGGCGCTCAAGTCACCTGCTGCGGACCGATTCCGCTATCATGGCGACCGCTTTTTTTACCGGACCCGCGTTCTCCTCATGCATACCCTCACCGACCTCAAGATGGGCCGACTGGCAGGCATTACCCGGCTCAATCTGAGCGACGCGCTTGAACACTTCCCACGAGAAATTTTCAACCTGGCCGACAGCCTGGAAGTCCTCGACTTGAGCGGCAACCGCCTGAGCGCACTGCCTGAGGACCTGGGACGCCTGCACCGGCTCAAGGTGCTGTTCTGCTCGGGCAACCGCTTTACCCACGTACCTGAAGGTGTCGGCCAGTGCCCTGCGCTGGAAGTCGTGGGTTTCAAGAGCAACCGTATTGAACAGCTCAGCCCCACCGCCTTGCCCAAGCGTCTGCGCGCATTGATCTTGACGGACAACTGCCTCACGGCGCTGCCCGAGGCACTGGGCGACTGTGCGGACCTGCAAAAGATCATGCTCGCCGGAAACCGCTTAGAGTCGCTGCCCGCCAGCCTTGCGCGCTGCCAGAAACTTGAACTGATGCGCATCGCCGTCAACCAGTTGCAGGCGTTACCGGACTGGTTGCTGCAGATGCCGCGCCTGGCCTGGCTGGCGTATGCCGGCAACCCGCTGCCGGCGCCCTTCTGCGCGCCTGCTGATCCCGGACATTGCCCACGCATCGATTGGCAGCATGTACGCCTGGCCCAGGTACTGGGCCAGGGTGCCTCCGGCGTGATCCATCAGGCCCGCTGGCGGGAGCAGGATGATCCGGTGGCGGTCAAAGTGTACAAAGGGCAGATGACCAGCGATGGCTCACCCCTCAATGAGATGGCCGCCTGCATCGCTGCTGGCGACCATCGGCAACTGGTGCGTCTGGCCGGGCGTATCGACAACCATCCCGAGCAACTGCCGGCGTTGGTGATGCAACTGATCGACCCGAGCTGGTTCAACCTGGCCGGGCCACCGAGCCTGGACTCTTGCACCCGCGACACGTACCCGCCTGAACGGCGCCTGAGCCTGTCATCGGTCAGACGTCTGGCAAGTGCCATTGCCTCGGTGGGTGCGCATTTGCACGGGCATGGCATCACGCACGGCGACCTGTATGCGCACAACATTCTGTGTGACCCAGAGGGCGACTGCTTGCTGGGCGACTTTGGTGCAGCATCGTTCTTTGCGCAGGATGGCAGCACTGCAGCGGCAGCCTTGCAACGGATCGAAGTGTTGGCGTTTGGGGTGTTGCTGGGGGAATTGCTTGAATGCTGCGAGGAGGACTGCGAGGAATTGCGTGTGGTGCAGCACTTGTGCATGCGGCCTGACGTGATGCGGCGGCCCGCGTTTGCGGCGATCAGTGCGCAAATCGCGGGTCAAGCACACTCCCACCTGTGGGAGCGGGCTTGACCCGCGATGAGGTCTTGAAGCCTTATATCAGCCCGCCAGACCTACATAAACGTTCTGCACATCATCGTTGTCATCGATAGCCGTCAGGAAGGCTTCGACTTCAGCCATCTGCTCATCGCTCAAGCCGCTGACCGGGTTCTTCGGGGTGTAGCCGATTTTCGCCGAAACAACGGTGAAACCTTGGGCAGGCAGTGCCTTCTGCACAGCATCAAGGTCGGTGGTGTCGGTGATGAACAGGGTCGAGCCCTCTTCTTCACCTTCTGCGAAGTCCTGGGCGCCGGCTTCGATGGCGGCCATTTCCGGGTCGGCGTCGGCCTCATTCGGCGTGGCTTCGATCAAGCCCACGTGGTTGAAGTCCCAGGCCACCGAGCCGGAAGCACCCAGCTGACCTTTGCGGAACAGCACACGGATTTGCGCCACGGTACGGTTGACGTTGTCGGTCAGGCACTCGACGATCAGTGGCACCTGGTGCGGGGCGAAACCTTCGTAGGTCACCGCGTTGTAGTTGACCGCATCACCATCAAGCCCAGCACCCTTGCGGATCGCCCGCTCCAGGGTCTCACGGGTCATCGAGGCCTTTTTCGCCTGCTCGACCGCCAGACGCAGGCGTGGGTTCATGTCCGGGTCAGCGCCAGCTTTCGCGGCGATCTGGATCTCTTTGGACAGCTTGCCCATGATCTTGCCCTTGGCATTGGCAGCTGTTTCTCTATGCTTGGCTTTCCACTGTGCGCCCATCTCGACTCTCTTTGTTTCAGGTGCCGGTTCAGGTAGCGACCGGCAAAGTGGGTGCAGTTTATACATCCTCGTGGTGGCAATCGACAAAAAAACTGTTCAGGCCTTGTCGGCTTTACCGGCGGCCGCAGCAAAGCGGGCCAGGCGCACGTCCAGATGGCGCGGGCGATGCCCGCGGTCTTCGGCCTGCTCCTTGCGACGAATGGCATTGCGCACCATCAACGAACCCAGGTAACGGATCGGCTCTGGCGGGAAATAGCCCAGCGGGCCATTGACCAGCGGTGAACGGGTCCATTCGTTGTCCAGCCCCAGGGCCAGCGACGACAGGATTTGCCCACCCATATGACAAGGGCCAACGCCGCTGCCTGAATAGCCGAAACCGTAGAACACATTGCCCTCGGCCCCCAGGCGGCCGAAGAACGGCAAGCCGGTTACCGATCGGTCCGACGGGCCGTTCCAGGTGGCCGCCACCGGCACCTGGGCCAAGGCCGGGAAGAACTCGCCGAGGCTCTGGCGCAACAGCGCCTCATAGGGCGACGGCTGGTCGAACACCGGCAGCATGCGCCCACCGTAGGCAAAGGTGTTGCCACCCTTGCCGAGCATCAGCCGGCCATCACTGGTGTTGTGGTAGTAGTGCACGAAGATCCGCGAATCGAGGACGCTGATGCCGCTGGTCAAGCCGATCTGGCGCAGCAGCTCCGGCTGCGGCTCGGTAATGATCATGTCGCTGGAGACAATCGCCACACTGCGTTCGAACTGCGGGAACGCCCGTGCCATCCAGGCATTCAGGCCGAGCACCACACGTGCCGCGCGTACGGTGCCACCCGTGGTTTCCACGCCGGCCTGCGGCCCTTCCTGCAAACCGGTCATGGCCGTGCCTTCATGGATGCGCACGCCCTTTTGCAAAGCGATCCGGCGCAGACCGCGCACCAGCTTGCCCGGCTGTACCGTGGCTGCAGCGGGCGAGAACCAGCCTTCCAGGTGCCGGGCCGAGCCCGCCAGGCGCTGCACCTGGTCCACCGGCAAGCGCTGGAACGAGTTGATGCCCTGACGTTCCAGCGCGGCAATCACGCCATCGGTGCTGCCCATCTGGGCGCGGTTGGTGGCGGTGTACAAGGTGCCGTCCAGACGGTAGTCAGCATCGATGCCATGCGCCTGGCAGAATTCGCCGATGGCATAAATGCTCTGCTCCGACGCCTTGACCAGGCGCACCGCCTCCTGCATCCCGAACAGCCGTTCGAGGGTGAAGTACTTGGCCGACCACGACAACGCACAACCGCCATTGCGCCCACTGGCCCCGGCACCGCAGATGTCGGCTTCGATCAGCACGACATCCAGTGCCGGGTTCTGCTCCTTGAGCATCAGCGCTGTCCACAGGCCCGTGTAGCCACCGCCGACGATACAGACATCGCAGTGAGTGTCAGCGGCGAGCGCCGGGCAGGCGGGTTGATCTTCCTGATCCAGTGCCTGTTGCAGCCAGAAGGGTCTCATGGTCGGTTTCCTTTAAGGTTTCAGGTACGCAGCGGTTTGATCGCCATGGCGGTGTTCGGGGCAACGGCCGGGGTATGCGCAGCCGTCGCCGGCCGGCTGTTCCAGTGCGGTACCAGCACCAGCGCCGAGAACAGGGCGCAGCCGGCAAACACGATGAACACCGTGACACCGTCGAAGTAACCCGGCAGCAGGCCACCGAGGATCGCGCCTACCGACCCACAGCCGTTGACGAAGCCGGCCGCGGTGGCGCCGGCCTTGGCGCTGCCGAAGTCGATGGCCGCCGCACCGCTGATCATCGAGTCGGGGCCGTACAGGGTCAGGCCCATGACGAACAGCAAAGCCACCACCAGGATCACGCTGCCGGTCTGCATCGCGCCCATAAACAGCGCCAGCACGACCGTGAGCACCAGCAGACTGATTACACAGGCCGGCATGCGCCGGGCGCCGAACAGCTTGTCCGAAGCCAGACCGATCAGAATCGGCCCGAGCAAGCCGGCCAGTTCGAAGGCCGTGGGGATGATCGCTGCACCGACTTTGCCCACCGAAGGCATCTGCTCGAAGACCATCACCGGCCCCCACAACAGAATCGCGTAGCGCGCCGGCTTGAGCATGAAGTACGCCAGGCCCAGAGTCAGAACCGTACGGTTACGCAGGATTTCGCGTAGCGGTGCCCAGACGCTGCAGATCGTGGCACCGGGCACCATGCTTTCCGGTTCCGGCTCCACCGCAGGCAGGCCGACGTCTTCAGGTTTGTTGCGTTGCAGAAAGAAGAACAGCACAGCCACCAGCGCCACCACCGCGGCACTGGAAAAGAACGCCGCATGCCAGCTGCCGATCAGGGTGTACGCCCACCAGCCAGCAAACGGCGAAGCAACCAGGCCGCCGAAGGCATAGCAGGAACTCCACAGCCCCAGCACCCGTCCGCGCTGCGACGACGGAAAGAAGCTGCCGATGTTCTTGCACAACCCCGCCCAACCCGTGGACTGGGCCAGGCCCTGGACCAGCATGCAGGTCGCGAAAATCGGGAACGTTGCGTAGCTGCCCATCACCAACGCAGCCGCCGCAGAAATGATCAGGCCACCGAGTACCACCACCCGAGGTCCGAAACGGTCGGCGAGCATGCCCCAGGTGAACTGACCTACGGCATAGGCCGCCAGGTAGATGGCGTCGAGGTTGGCCATGGCCATTTTATCGAGGGTAAAACTGGGGTCTTCGCCAATGCCCAACTTGGCTACGGAGAAGGCTTTGCGGGTGAAATAGAACGCGGCGTAGGCAATCCAGGTAACGGCAAAGATCTGCACGCGCCAACGCTTTATATCTGCAATGTGTTTGTTCATGGTGACTCTGACCTCGGAGCTTGAGTGTGCCGGCAGAATTTTGAAAAACGCCTGTCTTGTTGTTGTGTTGCGCACTACGTGGCGGCCGGTCAGGGCCGTCATCTGGTCAGATGGAGCGGGAGCAAGGGGTATTGTTGTGCCTTGTCAGCCAGATCCATGACCCGTTAGTCACAGGAGGTGACGTAGCGGGCTGGATGAGATAGAAACAATTACTGACTGATAAATAAAATCGATTTATCGTATTTCACAAATAAGCTCAGCTTGTAACAGGTGCTGCGATGTCGGTCTCCCATGCTCAGTTGAAGGCGTTTCACGCCGTTGCCCTGCACGGCAGTTTTACCCGTGCCGCCGAACGGTTGTTTCTGACCCAACCGGCGATCTCCGATCAGGTGCGCAAACTGGAGGAACGCTTCGGGGTGTTACTGTTCCACCGCAACAAACGCTCGGTGCAACTGACCGACCTCGGCGAACGCCTGCTGGCGATTACCCAGCGCTTGTTCGTCTGCGAAGCCGAAGCCCACGAGCTGCTCCAGGACTCGCGCGCCTTGCAGACCGGCACCCTAGTGCTGGCGGTGGATGCGCCAGTGCATGTCCTGCCGCAGATCGCCCAGTTCTGCCAACAGTACCCGGGCATCAGCGTCAAGATCGAAACCGGTAACACTGACGAATCCCTGCTGCGGCTATTCAATTATCAGGCCGACCTGGCCTTGCTCGGCCGTGACGTCGATGACGAACGTCTGCTCTGCGTGCCGATGCGCAGCGATCCGATGGTGGCCTTCGTGTCGCACAACCACCCGTGGGCCAGCCGCGGTTCGATCAGCCTGGCCGACCTCGATGACACGCCCATCGTGCTGCGCGAGCCGGGTTCAGTAACCCGCCAGACCCTGGAAGAAGAAATGCAGCGCGCAGGCCTGCGCATCCGCCCGGCCATTCAGGTCGAAGGCCGGGAAGCGGCGCGCGAGGCGGTGGTGGTGGGGATTGGCGTGGGCGTGGTGTCGGCCGCCGAGTTCGGCGCGGATGCGCGGGTGTGTGCGCTGCCGATCGTTGATTGCCAGCGGCGCCTGACCGAAACCCTGGTGTGCTTGCGCGAGCAGAGTTCGCGGCGCTTGGTCGCGACGTTTTTGCAGATGGTTCAGGACAGCCTGACGCCCTGAATCAGTTCTGCACTGGTGCTTGCTCAAGCACCTGACGCAGTTCATCGGCGCTGGCGAATTCACGTTGACTGACCACCTGACCCTTGTCCAGCTGCAGCCACAGCACCTTGTCTTCAGCACCGGCATAACGCGTGGCCACACTACCCTCGCGATCCAGCAACACGCGGTAGCTGTAGTCACGCATGGCAGGGATGGCGAAGAGCTTGGAAATCAACGCGGGCATGCGCTGGATGTCAGCGACGAATACCGTCTGGCGGGCCTCCAGATACCCCTTGGGACGGTCGGCCAAAGCGGCCTTGACCAGCTTGGCGCCGTCCATGTTGCGCGCCACCAGCAGCGTACGGGTCTGGTCGTTGAGGCTGTAGGCCTGGTCATGCTGATCAAGCAGGGTCCAGGGGGCCAGGCGTTCACCGACTTCAACCGCTTGGGCAAGCAATGGGGACAAACTCAGTAGCAGTGCTATCAGGTATTTCACACGGGACCTCGAAGGCGGGTAAGAATGGATGCAGCCCGCATAGTAGACGGTTGCCAGCCAGCCAGTCCACGTATTGCCAGGCGTGCTGGCAACAGGTCCCGCCCCTACAGCTAAAAACAAAAGGATATAAAAATAACAAAACAATCTAACAAAACGGAATAAACAAATTGAAGCGCTTACGCCGGCTCCTTATATTTTCGGACACCCCCTGTCCTTGAATTTCCGGAGTCCGCCCATGCCGCAACAGCCCCACTCTCCCCTGCGCCGCCTGATAACCGGTGGTCTGCTGGCCGCCTTCGCCGCCTTGCTGCTGCCTGGCCAGAGCGCCGTGGCCGAGCCCACCAAGACCCTGCGCATCGGCTACCAGAAGTTCAACAGCATCAACATCCTCAAAGGCAGCGGCGCCCTGGAAAAAGCCCTGGCGCCACAGGGCGTGACGGTCAGCTGGTACGAGTTCGCCGCCGGCCCGCAGCTGCTGGAGGCGTTGAGCACCGGCGCCATCGACCTGGGTCATGCCGCGGATGCGCCGTCAGTTTTCGCCCAGGCCGCAGGCAAGCCGGTGGTTTACCTGGCTGCCGAGCAACCTTACCCGCGCGGCATCGGTCTGGTGGTTCGTGAGCAGGACAAGATCGCCAACGTCCAGGCCCTCAAGGGCCAGCGCGTGGCCACCGGTCGCGGCTGGAACGCCCAGTACCTGCTGGCTGTGGCGCTGCAGGATGCCGGCCTGAGCTACAAGGACATCACCCCGGCCTACGTCAACAACGCCGCCGATGCCGTGGCAGCGCTGCAATCGGGCAGTGTCCAGGCCGTGACCCTGTGGGACCCGTTCCTGGCGGCCGCCGAAAAACAACCGGGGCTGAAAAACCTGCGTGACGGCAGCGGCCTGTCCAACAACCGCACCTTCTACCTGTCGTCGGCCGCTTTTGCCGACAACAACCGCGCCTTGCTCAAGACCTTCTTCAGCGAGCTGGCCAAAGTCAGCGACTGGGCCAACCATAAACCAGACGAGGTTGCCGCCCTGCTCGCCCCGCAACTGGGCATTGGCGCCGATGTTCTGCAGGTGGCCAGCGAACGGCGCAACTACAACGCCGTGCCGATCGACAGCAGCATCACTGCCGAGCAGCAGAAACTGGCCGACACTTTCCAGGGCCTGGGCCTGATTCCCAAGGCCCTGCGGGTCGCCGATGCGGTGTACCCGGTCTCGGTTTTGCCCTGATCCGCTCAGACCCTGATGCCGACATGCGCAGCCGCGCTGCCGGCATTCAGTAATCAAATACCGGGTATTTCAACATTTAATTTGTGGATAGCACGGCCTTGTCTATATCGTGTCAATGCATCCCCACACAGCGCCGGCCGGCGCTGTCAGGCACGGGGACACAACAACAAAGTCGAGACTGTCCATGTCTAAATCTTCTTACTACGCCCCTCACGGTGGGCACCCGGCTCAAACCGAGCTGCTGACAGACCGTGCCATGTTTACCGAAGCCTATGCCGTGATCCCCAAAGGCGTGATGCGTGACATCGTCACCAGCCACCTGCCGTTCTGGGACAAGATGCGCATGTGGGTCATTGCCCGTCCGCTGACCGGCTTCTCCGAGACCTTCTCGCAATACATCGTCGAACTGGCGCCAGAAGGCGGCAGCGAGCGTCCTGAGCTGGACAAGAACGCCGAAGCGGTACTGTTCGTCGTCGAAGGCGAAGTCGACATCACCCTGCAAGGCAAGCCTTACACCCTGAAAGAAGGCGGCTACGCCTTCATTCCGCCGGCGGCCGACTGGAGCCTGCGCAACACCAGTGGCAAGAACGTTACCTTCCACTGGATCCGCAAGCATTACCAAGTGGTTGAAGGCCTGGCTCTGCCGGAAGCCTTTGTCACCAACGAGAAAGACATCGCGCCGATCCCGATGCCGGGCACCGACGGCGCCTGGGTCACCACGCGCTTCGTCGACATGGCCGACATGCGCCACGACATGCACGTCAACATCGTGACCTTCCAGCCAGGCGGCGTGATTCCGTTTGCTGAAACCCACGTAATGGAACACGGCCTGTACGTTCTGGAAGGTAAAGCGGTGTACCGCCTGAACCAGGACTGGGTCGAGGTCGAGGCCGGTGACTTCATGTGGCTGCGCGCCTTCTGCCCGCAAGCCTGCTACTCCGGCGGCCCAGGTCCGTTCCGCTACCTGCTGTACAAAGATGTAAACCGTCACATGAACCTGGTGCTCAACCCTCAGCGCTAAGCCCAGGCTCGATGTACAAAAAAGCCCGCCGTCACTGGCGGGCTTTTTTTTCGGTGGTTGTCCCGGGGGGGGGGGGGAGGGGCGGGGGGGCGGGGGGAAGGGGGGGGGGGGGGCAAGCCCGCTCCCACCCTCCCACATGGCCTATGCTTTTTTGACCTGACGCCGGCCATGGAGCCCGTCCAATGAAGCCCGCATACCTCTGCGGCGCGCTGTTGCTCATGCTGCTAAGCAACTTCGCGCACGCCGATGCCTGGCACCTGGCCAAGGACGAAGACGGCATTCAGGTTTACCTGGATGAAGTCGCCGGTTCGAAGTACCAACGCTTTCGCGGCGTTACCCTGATCAAGGCCGACGTGCGCACCCTGGGTGACCTGCAAGAGAACCTGCGGGTGGCGTGCAAATGGCTGTATGGCTGCGCCAGCATGCGCCTGCTGGACGTCGAAGGCGACAGCACCTGGGTGTACCTGACCACCGAACTGCCCTGGCCGGCCAGCCCCCGCGACATCGTGATCAAGGTACAGACCGAGCGCAGCGACGATGGCGGGTTGATCCGCCACCTCAGCGCCGTTGCCGGCAAGGTTGAGCGGCAACCGGGACTGATCCGCGTTCGTCAGCTCAAGGGCCTGTGGACCCTGGTCCCGAAAGGCGAGCAACTCACCGAAGTGACCTATCAACTGGAGGCCGAACCAGCCGGGGACATTCCCTCGTGGCTGGCCAATCAGTTCGTCATCGATGCGCCCATGGTGTCACTACGCACGTTGCGCGCGGTGGCCGAGCGTCAAGGCCTGCGCCCGGAGCTGGAAACACCCGAGGAATGACTACACCTCATGGGCTTCCAGCAAGCTCGCCAACACCCCCGCCAGCTCCTTGACCATCGGATCGGCAGTTGGCCGATGGACGATGACGATCTCATAGCTGTCGATCACCGGCAGGCCGTTCTGCTCGCCGAGCACCGCGTGATCGCGGGTCGCTGCACGCGGTGGCAGCAGGCTGATGCCCATGCCATCGGCCACCGCGGCCTGGATACCGCTGAGGCTGGAGCTGGTGAAACTGATGCGCCAGCGCCGGCCCATGCTTTCGATGGCGTTGATCATGTCGTCGCGGTACAGGCCGCGTGGCGGAAAGGTCACCAGCGGGATCGGGTCGAGGTCGATCGAGGGCGTGCCGGCACTGTCGATCCACTGCAGCTCTTCCGGCCAGCAGGCCACCCCTTCGCGGCTGTTGCGCCGCTGCTTGAGCAGCACCAGGTCGAGTTCACCGTTGTCGTAGCTCTGGCTCAGGTCGCGGCACAGGCCGCTGGTGACCTCCAGCTTGACCTGCTGGTACTTGCGATTGAAGGCCGACAAGGCATTGGTGGTGCGCCCGCCGACAAAATCCTCCGGCACGCCCAGGCGTACCGTTATACCCACGGTGGCACCGGCCAGGGCTTCGAGCATCTGGTCGTTGAGGGCGAGCATGTGCCGGGCGTAGCCGAGCAGGGTCTGTCCGGCATCGGTGGGCAGCACATCGCGATTGCCGCGCACCAGCAGGCGGTGCCCGACCATGTCTTCGAGGCGCCGCACCTTCTGGCTCACCGTCGACTGGGTGGAGTGCAGGCGCGCGGCCGCAGTGGTGAAACTGCCGCAGTCGGCCACTACGACAATGGCCCGAAGCAGGTCCAGATCGAATAACGACCTATTCGGTTTTACACTGATGTTCATGTGGTTATTTAACTTCTAAATGGAACACTCAACTTCTACCATGCTCCCCTTCATACGACAACACACGGAGACAAGCGAATGCGCCTGGAACACTTGAATGTCTTTTTCGCATTCCTAATGGCCATGATGACCTCAATGACTGCCAGCGCCAAAGGCGGCGTACTGGAAAGCCAACTGCGCGACGCCGCAGAAAACGGCAATGCCGAGCAGGTGCGCAGCCTGCTCGGCCAGGGCGCCAACCGCGAAGCCCGCGACAAACTGGGGCGTACACCGCTGCTGCTGGCTACGCGTAGCAACCAGATCGAAGCGGCACGCGTACTGATCGAGGCCGGCGCCAACGTCAACGCCAAGGACAACATTGACGACAGTCCTTACCTGTATGCCGGAGCCAGTGGTTTCAACCAGATCCTGCGCCTGACCCTGGACCACGGCGCCGACCTCAAGAGCACCAACCGTTATGGCGGTACAGCACTGATTCCGGCGGCCGAAAAGGGCTACGTCGACAACGTGCGCACCCTGATTGACGCCGGTGTCGACGTCAACCACCTCAATCGCCTGCACTGGACCGCCTTGATGGAAGCCATCGTGCTCAGCGACGGCGGGCCCAGGCACGTGGAAATCATCGAGCTGCTGGTCAAGGCCGGTGCCGACGTAAACATTGCCGACAAGGACGGCATAACGCCACTGACCCATGCCCGTCAGCGTGGCTACACAGCAATTGTGAAGATCCTCGAGGCGGCACATTAATTTCGCCAGCAAGGCCGGCTCCCACAGAGTGGTTGACTGCATACCCCTGTGGGATCTAACTACAAACCTGTGGGAGCTGGCGACAGCCGGCGATCGACCGCACAGCGGTCGCCCCCACACAACACCGTTATCAGCCCTTGTCGATCCTGGCTGGAGGCGTCGCCTCCTCATCAGCATTCACCGAGCGGCGAAAGCCCTTGATCGACTCCCCCAGATCGCTGCCCAGGGTTTTCAGGCGTTTGCTGCCAAACACCAGCACCACCACGACCAGCAATACCACCCAGTGTTTCCAGTCGAACACACCCATGCCCCACCCTCCTTCGCTTACTCGATGTCTTCGAATGGCAGGCCCACATAGTTCTCGGCAATGTTCACCAGGCCGGCATGGGAGCTGAAGAAATATTCGCGATCGGCTTGCTGCATCTTGTGATCCCAAGCGTCCTTGTGCTCGCCAAAGTCATGCAGCAGGTTGGTCATGAACCAGCTGAATCGCTCCCCTTTCCACACCCGCCGCAAGGCCAGCTGCGAGTATTTGTCGAGCAGGTCGGTGCGCCCTTCGCGGTAGACCTTGACCAGGATCCGGTACAGATAGCAGACATCCGAGGCCGCCAGGTTCAGGCCTTTGGCACCGGTGGGCGGGACGATATGGGCCGCGTCGCCGACCAGGAACAGTTTGCCGTACTGCATCGGTTCAACCACATAGCTGCGCAGCGGCGCGATGCTCTTTTCCAGCGCAGGGCCGGTGACCAGGCGCGCGCCGACGTCCTCGGGCAGACGCGCCTTGAGCTCGTTCCAGAAGCGCTCGTCGGACCAGTCATCGACGTGATCGGTCAACGGCACTTGCAGGTAATAGCGGCTACGGGTCAACGAACGCTGACTGCACAAGACAAAGCCACGGTCGTGATGGGCGTAGATCAGTTCGTGGTTGACCGGCGGGGTATCGGCCAACAGACCCAGCCAGCCGAACGGATAGACACGCTCGTAGTGGGTCAGCAGTGCTTCGGGAATACTCTTGCGCGCCACCCCGTGAAAGCCGTCGCAACCGGCAATGTAGTCGCATTCGATACGATGGGTCTGGCCGTCTTTTTCGTAGGTGACGTAGGGCTGCTCACCTTTCATGTCGTGCGGCTGGACATTGTCAGCCGCGTAGATGATCGGCGCTTGGCTGCGCTCACGGGCCTGCATCAGGTCGCGGGTCACTTCGGTCTGGCCATAGACCATCACCGTCTTGCCACCGGTCAGGGTCTTGAGGTCGACGCGAATGCGCTCACCGCCTACCAGCAATTCGACGCCCTCGTGCACCAGGCCTTCGGCATCCATACGTTCGGACACCCCGGCCTCACGCAACAGATCGACGGTGCCTTGCTCAAGCACCCCGGCGCGGATGCGGCCAAGCACATACTCGGGGGTCTGGCGTTCGACAATCACCGTGTCGATACCGGCCTTGTGCAGCAGTTGACCGAGCAGAAGGCCCGAAGGGCCGGCGCCAATAATGGCTACCTGAGTTTTCATTATTCTTGTCTCGCGTTGGGGTTCCAGGCGTCTGGACGCGAACGTCTGGAAGCTATTGTTGTTGTATGCCCCTGCATTTTTGCTGACAAAAACCTGAAAAAAAGGTGATATTCCTCCAACGAATTGCACTTTTACAAATACAGTTCGATTATCGGACAGGCCCATAATGACAAGATCCAGCCTCCCCAGAATTCCCGTGTTCAAGCTGTACGGCGAAAGCCAGGCCTGGCCGACGCCCGACCTCCTGCACTGCGAATCCATCCCCAAGCGCAGCAGCCTGCACCACTGGGAGATCAAGGCGCACCGCCATGCCGACCTGTTCCAGCTCCTCTATGTGCGTCGCGGAGAGGCCGTGATAGAGCTGGAAGGCCGGCGCAGTTCGGTGCGTGAAGCGGCGATACAGGTGATCCCGCCGATGACCGTGCACGGCTTTCAGTTTTCCGAAGACATCGATGGCTACGTGCTGACCCTCGGCGCGCCGCTGGTGGCGCAACTGGAAGCGCAGTTGGGCGCACCGCTGACCGTCCTGGCCTCCACCGGTTGCTATCGGCTCGGTGCCGACCGGGGCGCGTTGCACACCCTGATCCGCGTGTTGCATGAAGAATACGAAGGCAGCGCCCCGGCACGCGAACTGCTGCTGCATTCACTGGTGACCTCGCTGATGGTCTGGATCAGTCGCCGTAGCCAGCCAATCAACCCGGCGAATAACCGCGACGCGCGCAACCAGAAGTTGCTCGCAGGCTTTATCAAGCTGGTCGAACAGCACTACCGCGAACACCTTTCGGTCGAGTTGTTCGCCCATCGGCTGGGCGTCTCCAGCGTGCACCTGAACAACCTCTGCCGCGAACTCGCCGGGCAGACCGCGCTGCAGATCATCCACCAGCGTTTGCTGCTCGAAGCCCGGCGCAACCTGATCTACACCAACATGAGCATCAGCCAGTTGTCGGACAGCCTCGGCTTCAGTGACCCCACCTACTTTTCGCGTTTTTTCCGCCGGCTTTGTGGGCAGACGCCGAATGCGTTCCGTCAAGCGGTGTTTGTGGGTGTGCCCCGAGAAACGGTGGAACGGATACCCCGCCATCGCGGGGCAAGCCCGCTCCCACTGCTCAACTTTTCCACAAGTCGCTGATTTTTCTTAACAAACCTCGACACCGCAGCACTATAAAAATCGCCGAATAACAGCAACCAATTGATAAATAAGGATATAAAAGCTGGCACAGAACTTGAGAGGGTCCGGGCAGGCGTCGCCGGACGGCGCCACACCCATAACAATAAGGTTGACCCTCTCATGTTCAAATTCGCCCCGCGGCACCTCGTCACCAGCCTGTTGCTGGCTACTTCTACCTGGCAGGCCCAGGCCACCGAAGGCGGCATCTCCTCCTGGCCCATGGGCATTGAGCTTTATGGCATGGGCATCCTGCCGCCACCCGGCACCTACGGCCAATTGTTCGTCGGCAACTACCTGGCCGACAGCCTGCGCGACAACAGCGGTGCCAAGGCTGCCGAAATCGACCTGCGCGTCACCACACTGGTGCCGCGTTTCGTCTGGGTTACGGAGCAGAAGGTATTCGGCGGCGATCTGGGTTTCCACGCCCTGCTGCCGCTCAATGACATGCGCCTGAACGTCAAGGGCGGTCCCCACGACCACAAACGTGGCATCGGTGACGCCCACCTGGGACCGGTGATCGGCTTTCATCCCAGTGACAAGCTGCACATCGCCACAGGTGTCGACTTTGTCTTGCCCACGGCCAGCGAGTACGACAAGGATGATCTGATCAACCTCGGTAACCACTACTACACCGTGCAAGGTGTGCTGGCGATGACCTACCTGGACCCCAACGGACTGAACGCTGATGTGCGTTTGATGTACGACTACAACTTCGAAAACAAGGCGACCGACTATCAGTCGGGCCGCGAACTGCACGCCGACTACACCCTCGGTTGGGGCCTGGGTAACGGCTGGGTGCTGGGGGTCGGCGGGCATGCCTACCAGCAGGTCAGCGACGACAAGTGCAGCGTGGGAGAATGCTCGGCTGCCGCCCTGGTCGAGGCCAGTGACGGCAACCGCGGGCGCTCGTTCTCCATCGGCCCTGCCGTGCAATACAGCAGCAAGCAAGGCTGGATGTTCAGCGCCAAATGGCAGGATGATTCCGGTGTACGCAACCGTGCCGAGGGCCAGACCTATTGGTTCAAGTTCACTACGCCGCTGTAAGCCCTGGACCCGGTCAGCTGCCCTTGAGCCGGTAGCTGACCTGGGCGCGGCTCATGCCGAGCATCTGCGCCGCCGCGGTGACGTTGCCTTCCGAGCGCTGCAGCGCCAGGCGCACCAGGCGCCGCTCGATTTCTTCCAGCGAAGTACCCAGCACCCGTTCCTGCCCGCTGAAAAAGGCCTGCAAGCTGGCCAGTTCCGGGGCGCTGTCAGTTGTCTGGCGCTGTTTGGACTCAGCATCTGCCGCCCGAGGCGCGGCGATGTCCAGGGCCAGACGCCCCTCGGCAGTAAGGCCGATGGCCGAGTCAATCAACGGCGCGCCGGCTTCAGCCAGGTGCACCACATCAATTACCTCGCCATCGCTGGCCGCAATCACGCCGCGCTCCACCAGGTTCTGCAATTCGCGAATATTGCCGGGGAAGCGATAAGTCAGCAGCGCATTGACCAAACGCATGCTGAAGCCCGCCAACTGACGGCCATGGCGCTGGCTGAAGCGCCGCAGGAAATAGCTCATCAGCAACGGAATGTCTTCACGCCGCTCGCGCAGCGGCGGCAAGTGAATGGGGAAGACGTTCAGGCGATAGAACAGGTCTTCACGAAAGCGCCCCGCTTCTACCTCCTTGCGCAGGTCGAGGTTGGTCGCGGCAATCACCCGTACATCAACCTGGATCGATGCGGTACCACCGACCCGTTCGATCTCGCCCTCCTGCAAGGCGCGCAGAATCTTGCTCTGCGCATGCAGGCTCAAGGTGCCGATTTCATCGAGAAACAACGTGCCGCCGTTGGCCCGTTCAAAACGCCCTGGCCGCGAACGCTCGGCTCCGGTAAAGGCGCCACGTTCGACGCCGAAGAGTTCCGCCTCGATCAAGTTCTCCGGCAGGGTCGCACAGTTCAACGCGACCATCGGCGTGTGCTGGCGGCGGCTGGCTTGATGCAGGGTGTGCGCGAACAACTCCTTGCCCACCCCGGACTCACCGGTCAGCAACACGGTGGCCTGGGTCGGCGCCACCCGTTGCAGCAACTGGCTGGCGGCCACGAAGCTGGCAGAAATACCCACCAGTTGCTTGCCATCAGCCGCTACCTCCAGCTCGGCTACACGCGTATCGACTCCCGAGGCATAGGTGCTGCGGCTGAGAAAGTCGCCCGGATCCAGGTAGGCCAGGTCGACATCGATGTCATCCCACTGCTCGGCCGGCTTACCGACAATACGACAGGCCGGATGGCCCATGGCCCGGCATTGCAACTCGCGAAACACCACCAGGCGCCCGAGCAGTGACGAGGCGTAGCCACTGGCATAGCCGATTTCCATCCAACACGCCGGTTCCCCGCCCAGTCCGTAGGCGGCGATATGCTCGTCAACCTCCAGGGAGTTGTGCCAGAGAAATTCCGAGTAGAAGTGGCCGATGCCCGAATCGATCTCAAAGCGCACGACCTCGACATTGACCATGCCTTCAAGCATGTGCAAACGCGGGCCGGCACTGTACAGGCTGGCATGATCGCCCTCCGGCCACTGTTCGCTGACCTGGGCCGCATCGCGGGCGCCCGCTTGCCAGCCAATGCGCGTGAGTAGGCCGCGGGCCTTGTCCAGGCCCAGGGCCTCGATCAGTTCACGGCGAATTGCGCCGAAGGCCGAGCCTTGCAGCAACATCATGCGCTGGCCACACAGCCAGATACTGCCGTCCTGCGGGGCAAAGGCCACGGACTGCGCCAGTTGCTCGGCGGAAGGCAGGCCGCTGCTGCCGAACTGGCTGGCGCGGTCGACAATCAGGCTTTTCTGGCGGCCCAGTACCTGTCGGAAAAAATCTTCATCGACGGTACGGCCAGGTTTGCCAGGTGTTGTAAGTGTCATGAGGCAATACCAAAGGCAGACGGTAAGCCTTGCAGTATGCCCCCCACCTCGGCCGGGTCAATTGGCCTGTAGGCCAAGGACATCACCGGGGTGCGGAAATGGTCGATTACCGCCCGGATTTTGTCCTGAAGCGCCGGCGTCGAGCTTTCTGCACCTGGCGACTTCTCTGCATAAATTTTCGCACCTGGTGACTGCAGCACTGCTGTTGCGAAAACCAACAAACAAAACAACTGATTGATTTATATGATTTTTTACCAATAAAAAAGACATGGCACGATAGTTGTTATGGGCTGTTCATCGAATCCTTTTCGACACAACAAGAGAGAAGCCGATGGCCCCTATCCCCCGCCCTGCCTACCAGAACCTCCACCTGCAGCCCTTGGCCGGACACTGGCGTGCCGGCAGCGCCGAGCGCTTGCTGGCGGTGCTCGATCCGTTCAACCAGCAGACGCTGCTGGAGATCCCCCTGGCCAACCGCGACGACCTCGACGCCGCCTACCGCAGCGCCCGTCAGGTACAGCCGGCCTGGGCCGCACAAGCCCCGGCCGCACGCAGCCAGGTGCTGCTTGAGGCGGTACGCATTTTTGATGAGCGTCGCGAAGAAATCATCGACTGGATCATCCGCGAATCCGGAAGCACTCGAATCAAGGCCCAGATCGAATGGGGCGCCGCCCGTGCCATTACCCTGGAATCGGCGAGCCTGCCGAGCCGCGTCCACGGGCGCATCGTCAGCTCCAACATTCCCGGTAAAGAAAGCCGCGTGTACCGCAAGCCCCTGGGCGTGATCGGGGTCATCAGCCCATGGAACTTCCCCCTGCACCTGACTGCCCGCTCCCTGGCACCGGCCTTGGCCCTGGGCAATACCGTGGTGGTCAAACCGGCCAGCGACACCCCGGTCAGCGGCGGCTTGCTGCTGGCGCGCATCTTCGAAGAGGCTGGATTGCCAGCAGGCGCGCTGAGCGTCGTCGTGGGAGCCGGTAGCGAGATTGGTGATGCCTTTGTCGCGCACCCGGTGCCGGCGTTCATCTCGTTTACCGGCTCGACCCAGGTCGGGCGCAACATCGGCCGCATCGCCAGCGGCGGTGAACACCTCAAGCACCTGGCGCTGGAGCTGGGTGGCAACAGCCCGTTCGTGGTCCTCGCCGATGCCGACCTGGAACAGGCGGTCAATGCCGCGGTGGTGGGCAAGTTCCTGCATCAGGGACAGATCTGCATGGCGGTCAACCGCATCATCGTCGAGCAGCCACTGCTCGAGGCGTTCACCCAGCGCTTTGTCGAGCGGGTCAAGGCCCTGCCCTGCGGTGACCCAAGCCTGCCCGGCACGGTGATCGGCCCGGTGATCAACGCCCGGCAACTGGCCGGTCTGGAGGAAAAGATTGCCATCGCCCAAGCCGAAGGTGCCCAGCTCCTGCTTGGCGGCCAGGCCCAGGGTAATGTGCTGCCGCCCCATGTGTTCGGCAACGTCAGTGCCGAGATGAACATCGCCCATGAAGAGATCTTCGGCCCGTTGGTGGGTATTCAGGCCGCACGCGATGCCGAACATGCCCTGGAACTGGCCAACCGCAGCGAATACGGGCTGTCCAGCGCCGTATTCAGCGCCAGCCTGGAACGTGGCGTGCAGTTCGCCCAACGCCTGCACGCGGGCATGACCCATATCAACGACATCCCGGTCAACGACGAACCCAACGCGCCCTTTGGCGGCGAGAAGAACTCGGGGCTCGGTCGTTTCAATGGCGACTGGGCAATCGCCGAGTTCACCACCGACCACTGGATCACCGTGCAACACCAGCCACGCCATTACCCGTTCTGATTGCCTGAACTACCCCATAACAATAAGGAGTCCGCAATGTCCCTACTGCCCACCCAACAGGCTGTGCGACGGACCATCACCAGTTGCTTTGCCTTGCCCCTGCTGTTCCTCGCCGGTACCGCCGCCGCCGATGGCGATGGCGTGTGGAAGAGCGGCGAAAACGTCTATGCGAAAGTCTGTGGCCACTGCCATGAAGGCCAGGTCGGCCCGCAGCTCAAAGGCCGGCAGTTGCCCGCAGCCTACATCAGCGCCATCGTGCGCAATGGCTTTCGTGCCATGCCCGCCTTCCCCGCCTCGTTCATCGACGATAACGCCCTGCAACAAGTCGGCGACTACATCGCCAACTCCCCTGCACCAGCGGCCAAACCTTGAGGGGACTGTGATGATGAAAGTCGAACGTCGTTCGCTGCTCAAGGGCATGGCCCTGGGCGGCCTGGCCGGTGTCGCCCTGAGCAGTTCCGGCCTGAGCCTGGCCAACAGCGTGCTGGGTCGTCCCGCTCACACCCGGGCAGCGAGCCTGGCGCTGGTCAGCGCCGAGGTCGCCCACTCCGCGTTTGTCCACGGCATGCAAGCCAGCCCGGCGGCGCCAGCGCTGCAGGTAATACCGGCAAATGCGGAGCTGACCGTCGTGCTTGAGCTGCAACATCGCCTTGCCAGTGGCCAGCCGCAGCGTCTGATCGGCCTGCTCGACGATGCCAGCGCCACGCTGATTGTCGACCTGGCCCGCAGCGCCGGCGCACGCGTGCAGTGGCTGGGTCAGCACAGCACAACAGCGGGTCGTTCCACGCACCGTCTGCTCAGCGCCCAGGCCTCGCACGGCTGTGCCCTGCAACTGGGCCAGCAACTGCATGCCTGCGGCCAGAGCTTCAGCCTGCACGAGCAGCGCCTGCACAGCCCGGCACCGACCCTGCAACTGGCCAGCCGCAGCGGCAGCCAGACTGGCGATCAATGGGCCGCCAGCCTGGGCTACGCGCTGGCCGTTCTCGGCAGCACCGATACCGGCCAGGCGCCGCTGATCAGCAGCCGCACCTCAGCACTGAGCGGCACCTACGTGTCGTTCTCGATCGAAGTCTGAAGGACTCCAACATGAGCCAAACAACTGCCAATACCCTGCTGCCTCGCGGCGTCGATACTGCCCGTTTCGAGCAAGCCCTTGCCCAGTTCCGTGCCTTGCTGGGCGACGACAATGTCCTGGTCAAGGACGAGCAGCTGATTCCCTACAACAAAATCATGATGGCCGTGGACAACGCCGAACATGCGCCCTCGGCGGCCGTCACCGCCACCACGGTGGAACAGGTGCAGGGCGTGGTGAAAATCTGCAACCAGTTCAAGATCCCGGTCTGGACCATCTCCACCGGGCGCAACTTCGGTTATGGCTCGGCGGCGCCCGGACAACGCGGCCAGGTGATCCTCGACCTGAAGAAGATGAACAAGATCCTGCATGTCGACCCTGAGCTGTGTACCGCGCTGGTCGAACCCGGGGTGACCTACCAACAGCTCTACGACTACATCCAGGAGCACAAGCTGCCTCTGATGCTGTCGTTCTCCGCACCCTCGGCGATTGCCGGGCCGTTGGGCAACACCATGGACCGTGGCGTCGGCTATACCCCCTATGGCGAGCACTTCCTCATGCAATGCGGCATGGAAGTGGTGCTGGCCAACGGCGATGTCTATCGCACCGGCATGGGCGGGGTCAAAGGCGACAACGCCTGGCAGGTGTTCAAATGGGGCTATGGCCCGACCCTGGATGGCATGTTCACCCAGGCCAACTACGGCATCTGCACCAAGATGGGTTTCTGGCTGATGCCCAAGCCACCGGTATTCAAACCGTTTGAAATCAAGTTCGAGAATGAGTCGGACATCGCCGAGATCGTCGAATTCATCCGCCCGTTGCGCATCGCCCAGGTCATCCCCAACTCGGTGGTGATCGCCGGTGTGCTGTGGGAAGCATCGACCTGCAACACCCGCCGCAGCGACTACACCTCAGAGCCCGGCGCCACTTCCGATGCCATTCTCAAACAGATCCAGAAGGACAAGAACCTTGGCGCCTGGAACGTCTACGCCGCGCTCTACGGCACCCAGGAACAGGTCGATGTGAACTGGAAGATCGTCACCGGCGCACTCAAGCAACTGGGCAAGGGCCGTATCGTCACTGAGGACGAAGCAGGTGACACCCAGCCCTTCAAGTACCGCGCGCAGCTGATGTCCGGCGTGCCCAACCTGCAGGAGTTCGGCCTGTACAACTGGCGTGGCGGTGGCGGCTCGATGTGGTTTGCGCCGGTCAGCCAGGCGCGGGGCAGCGAGTGCGATAAGCAGCAAGCCCTGGCCAAGAAGATTCTCAACAAACATGGCCTGGATTATGTCGGCGAGTTCATCGTCGGCTGGCGCGACATGCACCATGTCATCGACGTGCTGTACGACCGCACCAGCCCCGAGGAAACCCAGCGCGCCAACGCCTGCTTCGCCGAGCTGCTGGATGTATTCGAGCAACAGGGCTACGCCGTATACCGCGTCAACACCGCATTCCAGGAGCGTGTTGCGCAGAGCTACGGGCCGGTCAAACGCAAGCTCGAGCACGCGCTCAAACGTGCCCTTGACCCCAACAACATCCTCGCCCCGGGCAAATCCGGCATCGATCTGAACAATCCGTTCTGAGCCACTGCACTCCCCGCCAGGACAGGCCTGGCGGGAACCTCCCTCTACCTGCATCGCCGTCACAGCACACATATCCTGCCTGCGGTGCTGCCAGCAGCATCTATAATCACGGCTCCCTTGCCCGTGGAAAGTCTTGATGTCGCAACAGTCGCCGACGCCGCAGCCCCGACGCTTTCTGCCTACCGCCTGCGCACGCCCTCGACGCACGGTGGTTGTGTGCTTTCTCGCCGCGTTTGCCATTTCCCTGCTGCTCGCCGGACGTCAGTACTACCAACTGCAACAGCGCGAACTGCAGGAGCGCGAGCACAACCTGCACTTGCAGGCACTGGCGATCGAAGCGGTGGTTTTCAACGGCAAAAGCCAACTGCAGTTCATGCGCAACATCGCTGAACGGGTGCTGATCGAAGGCCGTAATCAACCCTTCATGCGCCGTAACGATGACATTGAATCGGCCATGCGCGACAGCCAGCAAGCGGTCTGGGGGCTGTCGGTGCCCAAGTCCGATGCCCCGGTGCGAGCACTGGGCGATGCCCAGATCGCGAACATCCCGGGCCTGAGCCGCGACCCGCAGCAACTGATTGAAGACCTGCACCTGTCACGCGCCATGAGCCAGGTATTGCCGGCGCAGTTCCAGGGTGAAACCAATCTGGCGCGGATCATGTTCCTGACCACCTCCGGCATTGTCATCGCCTACCCGGCGGTGCGCGATGCGCAACTGGAGCCGATTCTGCGCAAATTCACCAGCTCGCCACTGATGAGCCTGAACCGCGCCAACATCGAAGACCTCGACATCACCTTTCACCCGCTGCCGGGCAGTGATCTGGACAGCATGCCGCACGTGCTGCTGAGTACGCCGGTGTACCTCAATGCGGTGATGCGCGGCGCACTGATCTACGACGTACCGCAGACCAAACTGCAGAGTTACCTCTATCAAACCACCGCAAGCGATGAGCAGCATGCGCTGATCGACGATGAAGGCAGCCTGCTCGCGTCTAGTGACAAGGCGTTCCAACCGCACCAGGGTAACTGGCTGAGCAGCGTATCGGCTGCGAATGTACGGCTGTCGATCCCGATGCTGTTTCAACGTGACCACGGCACGTTGAAACTCGACCAGGGCTACCTGCAGTTTCGCGAGTTGCAAGGTATCGACCTGATGCTGACCAACTACATCAGCGCCGACGACTTGCGCAGAGCGGTCAACTCGCAGTTGGACATTCTGTTTCTTGGGGTCTGGGCGTTGCTCGGCGTATTGATGGCCCTGACCCTGTACGTCGTTGATCGCCTGTTCAAGGGCCAACTGCGCCTGAACCGGCAACTGCGCGAAATGGGCCTGGTCGACGGCCTGACCCAACTGGCCAACCGCCGGCGCCTGCAGTCCGACTTCGGTGGTCTGGTCCAGCGCTTGCGCGAGGATCAGCCGGTGGCCTTGTGGATGCTCGACATCGACCGTTTCAAGAACATCAACGACACCTGGGGGCACAGCGCCGGAGACGAAGTGATCAAGCACATGGCCACCCTGTGCCGGGCACTGGCACGGCCCCAGGACCTGGTGGTGCGCTATGGCGGTGAAGAGTTCTGTGTGCTGATGCCCGACACCTCACTGGAGCAGGCAACGCAGATGGCCGAACAGTTGCGCGCGGCCACCGCAAAGTCGGTGTGCGTACCCGAAGCCGGCACGCTGTTGGTCGGTGCCCCGTCGCTGGAAATCCGCCTGACGGTATCAATCGGCGTGGCTGAACTGCGCGCCGATGGCTGCCAGGAACTGGAGGATCTGGTCGCCACTGCAGACCGGCGTCTGTATGCGGCAAAAAAGGCGGGGCGCAACCGGGTGGTCAGCGGCGAGTGAATCAAAGCACACGCCTGCCCTTGCAGCAGGCGTGTGGTCTTCAAGCCAGGTGGCTCAGTGCATCAGGCAACGGCTTTCTTCGCCGCCCGCACATGCTGAACCGCGCCCATCAGGGCCACGACAATGGCCGCAGCCGCCGTGGAGAACACCAGCACCTGGTAGTCCGGCACGAACGCCATGGTCACCAGGCAGCCGATGATGAACACAATCACCAGGTAGGTCAGCCAGGGGAACAGCCACATCTTCAGGCGAATCTGTTTACCTTCGGCTTCCAGCTTGCGGCGCATCTTCAGTTGCGAGAAGGCGATCACCAGGTACACCAGCAGCGCGATCATGCCGGTGGTGTTCATCAGCACATCGAGCACGTCTTTCGGACGCAGGGTGTCACTGAAGTTGATCAGCGCGACGAACACCGCCACCGAGCACGAGCCGATGATGGAGAACACCGGCACTCCGGTACCGGCGCGGGTGATCTTGAAGAACGACGGTGCATCACCGCGGGTCGACAGCGAGAACAGCATGCGCGAGGCGGTGTAGTGCGCCGAGATCAGGCAGCTGCTCACCGAAGTCAGCACCACGAAGTTCATCACCAGTTCAGCATAAGGGATGCCCAGCAGTTCCAGGGTACGGCGGTACGAGCCGTAGCCGGACTGGCCCATCAGCGGGTCGTTCCAGGGCACCAGGGCGACGATCAGGAAGATCGAACCGACGTAGAACAGACACACGCGCCAGACCACCGAGTTGGTTGCCTTGACGATCTGCTCGGACGGGTTCTTCGACTCGGCGGCTGCGATGGTCACGATCTCGGCGCCGAGGAAGGCGAACATCACCCCGAGCATGGCCACCACCACCGACTCCATGCCGTTGGGCATAAAGCCCTGGGCGGTCAGGTTGCTCAGGCCGTGAACCTCGCCGCTAGGCCACAGGTTGACCACCGCGAGGCCACAAACCACAAGGAAACATATGATCGCCACCACCTTGATCAGGGCGAACCAGAACTCGAACTCACCGTAGTGTTTGACGTTGAAGAAGTTGACGCTGATCAGCACCAGCGTGGTAGCCAGCACGAACACGTTAACGCTGACCGAGGGGAACCAGCCATGCAGGATCTTGCCTGCGACATAGGCTTCCCAGGCCATGAGGATGACCCAGAACCACCAGTACAGCCAACCGATGGTGAACCCGGCCCAGCGGCCGATGGCGCGCTCGGCGTAGGTGGAGAACGAGCCGGTGTCGGGCGAGGAAGTCGCCATCTCACCGAGCATGCGCATGATCAGCACGACCAGGATACCGCCGGCCAAGTAGGCCAGGATGGCCGCCGGCCCTGCGCTGTGGATCACGCTGCCGGAACCGACGAACAAGGCGCCGCCGATCACTCCGGCGATCGACATCATGGTCAGGTGGCGTGATTTGAGCGAAGCGCTAAGCTTGCTCTCGTGCTCCACTTTCCCTGCGGAAGTGGATGTGGATGTTGCGTCCATCAGTGGCTACCTTCTGTTCTTTTTATGCAAGGAAACTCGTGCAACCGCAGGTGCTTCAGCGTTGTTTAGCTAGCGATTACAGGCCCCTAATGTAAAAATGTATGACACAGAGAGCCATGCACAGCGCGATGAATAGTTCACTGCACTGTACAGGCCGCCAATGCAGTACACCCCGCACCCTGCAGGCGCCCGGCGTTACGCACACCTGAAGGCACAGCTTCCGAATGCTTGAATTACGTCCCGACGCATCGCCGCCGCTGGTCAACCAGATCATCAACGGGTTGCGTGAACTGATCGAGAACCAGACCCTCAAACCCGGCGCCAAAGTGCCTTCGATCCGCGCCTTCGCCGCCACCTATTCGGTCAGCACCTTTACCGTGGTGGAGGCCTACGACCGACTGGTGGCCCAGGGTTTGCTGGTCAGTCGCGGCAACGCCGGCTTCTTCGTCAACCGCTCGGCGGTGGAACTGATCGACAGCCAGGCCAGCGAACCGGCACCTGGCAAGCCGGCGTTCAACTCCGAGTGGTACCTGCAGCAGATCTTCGAAAGCCGCCAGCTGGCGCTCAAGCCCGGCTGCGGCTGGCTGCCCAACGACTGGATGTTCGAGGACGGCCTGCGCCGCGGCATGCGTCAGGTCGCCAGCAGCGTGCTTGAACTCAGTGGTTACGGCGACCCCATGGGTTTGCTCGAACTGCGCACCCTCACCGCGCAGAACCTGCAGCAGGACCTGCGCATCGTCGCCAACCCCAACCAGCTGATGCTTACCCACGGTGCCAGCCAGGCCCTCGACCTGGCCGTGCGTACCTTGGTGCGCCCGGGCGACGTGGTGCTGGTGGACGACCCCGGCTACCCCAACCTGATGAGCATCCTGCGCTTTCAGGGCGCGACCCTGCTCGGCGTGCCCCGCACTCCGAACGGCTACGACCTCGATCACCTGGAGCGCCTGCTCGAACACCATCGCCCGACGGTGTTCTTCACCCAGCCGCACCTGCACAGCCCGACCAGCTCACGGACACCACTGGCCCAACTGCACCGTTTGTTGCAACTGGCCGCCCGGCATGGCTTTCGCCTGGTGGAAAACAACCTGTATGCCGACATGATCAGCGAACCGCTGCCGTGCCTGACCAGCCTCGATCAACTGCAGCAGGTGGTGTATGTCGGCAGCTACTCGAAGAGCATCTCGCCGAACGTGCGCGTTGGTTTCATGCTCGCCAACCCGGAGCTGATGCAGCAACTGCTGCACCTGAAAATGCGCTCTGGCCTGACCACCTCCCAGGTCATGGAGCGAGTGGTGTACGCGGCCATCACCGACGGACGCTGGCGCAAACACCTCAAACGCCTGCGCCAGCGCCTGGCCGAGGCCCAGCAGGAGGTCAGCGAACAGCTCACCCGACTCGGCTTCGAGCGCTTTATCGAAGGTGATGAAGGCATGTACCTGTGGACCCGTCATCCGGCCATCGCCGACAGCGCGGCGCTGGTCGACGACGCACTTGAGCAAGGCATCATGCTCGGCCCGGGGCAGTTGTTCATGGTCGATTCACAGGCGACGGGGTGGATGCGCTTCAATGTGGCGTTCAGTACCGAGCCATTGTTGTGGGAGAAGCTGGAGAAGTTGTTGGCCAAGCATGTACGGCGGGATGGGTTGTAGTACGCCGTCAGCAGCAAGCAAGTAGAGCCTGTGCATGGTTTTTGTCGTTGACGGCTTGTCGAGCAGCGCAAGCCGGGCCTTAACCTCGGGGGGGTGTGCCATAACGACAAGAAAACGGAGACACCATGCCCCTTCCCACCCCGTTCCCACGCAAGCACCTGGCGAGCCTGATCGCCCTCGCCTGCCTAAGCCAATCGGTGTACGCCGAGCCTGCCAGCGAACAAACCCGTGCCAACAACGCCGCCATGCTCGAACAGCGGCCGTTCAGCAATGATGCCGACTACGCCGCCGTCAGTCGCGGGCTGATCGCGCCGTTCAAGGGGCAAGTGCTAGATGCCAACGGCAAGCCGATCTGGAGCCTGGCCAGTTATGAGTTTCTCAAGCACAAAGACAGTCCCGCCACCGTCAACCCCAGCCTCTGGCGCATGGCGCAGCTGAACAACCATGCCGGGTTGTTCGAAGTGGTGCCCGGGCTGTACCAGGTGCGCGGCCTGGACCTGGCCAACATGACCATCATTGAAGGCGACCAGGGGCTGATCATCATCGATCCGCTGACCACCGCCGAAACCGCCCGTGCCGCGCTCGACCTGTACTACCAGAACCGTGCACGCAAACCGGTGGTGGCGGTGATCTACAGCCATACCCATACCGACCACTTCGGCGGCGTACGCGGCGTGATCGACGAGGCCGACGTCAACGCCGGCAAGGTCAAGGTGTTCGCCCCCAGCGGGTTCATGGAACACGTGATGAGCGAGAACGTTTATGCCGGCAACGCCATGAGCCGCCGCGCCCAATACCAGTTCGGCCTGTACCTGCCGCGCGGTGACCAGGGCCAGGTCGACGCCGCCATCGGCAAGGCCGTAGCCATCGGTGGCAGCATTACCCTGATTGCGCCCACCGACCTGATCGACAAGCCGATCGAGACCCGCCGCATCGCCGGTATCGATGTCGAGTTCCAGCTCACCCCTGGCACCGAAGCCCCTTCGGAAATGAACTTCTACCTGCCGCAGTTCAAGGCCCTGGGCATTGCCGAAAACGCTTCGCAAACCATGCACAACATCCTCACCCCGCGTGGTGCCCAGGTGCGCGATGCCAAGGCCTGGTCGCAGTACCTCGATGCCAGCCTGAGCCATTACGGCGACAAGACCGAGGTGCTGTTCGGCCAGCACAACTGGCCGACCTGGGGCGCGGAATCGGTGCGTACCTTGCTCGCTGATCAACGCGACATGTATGCCTTTCTCAACGACCGCACCCTGCACCTGCTCAACCAGGGCCTGACGCCGATGGAAATCGCCCAGAACATGCAGAAACTGCCGGGCGAGCTGCAGAACAAGTGGTACACCCAAGGCTATTACGGCTCGCTGAGCCACAACTCGCGTGCGGTGTACCAGCGTTACATGGGCTTTTACGACGGTAACCCGGCCAACCTCAACCCGCTGCCGCCGGTGGAGAGCGCACGGCTGACCGTTGAGGCCATGGGCGGTAGCGAAGCGGTACTGGGCAAGGTTCGCGCCGCCATGGACAAAGGTGAGTACCGCTGGGCCGCACAACTGGGTAACCAATTGCTGTTCGCCGAGCCCGACAATGCCAAGGCACGCACCATCCAGGCCGAAGCCCTGGAGCAGCTGGGTTATCAGAGCGAGAACGCCAACTGGCGCAACATCTACCTGACCGGCGCCATGGAACTGCGCAACGGCGTGCCGACCCAGGTGGGCAGCTCGGTGTCAGTAGACATGGTGCGCGCCCTGACCCCGCAGATGTTCTTCGACTTCATGGCAGTGCGCGTGGATGTCGACAAGGCGGTCGGCCATGACATGAACCTCAACTGGCACTTCACCGACCCCGACCTGGCCTTCAACCTGACCCTGCGCAACGGCGTGCTGACTCACCGCGAAGGCCTCAACCCCAAGGCTGATGCGGGCCTGAGCATGAGCAAGGCGACCCTGGAACAGATCAGCCTCAAACAGCTGGATTTCCCCACGGCGATGCAAAAAGGCTTGATCAAGGTCGAAGGCGACGGCAAGAAAATCGCCGCGTTGCTGGGCACCCTCGACACCTTCAGCCCGCAGTTCAATATCGTTACGCCGTAAACCGCTTGCGGGCGTTGCTGGCCTTATCGCCGGCAACGCCCGCAGGGCTTGTGTTACTTGGCCCAGCGCCGCAACTCCGAAGGTGTGTAGTCGTCGGTTTTCGCCGTGAAGCCTACCCGCATCGGGGTTTTCTCTTCGTTGCTCAAACCACCGGCGTAATAGCGGCCCGAAATCAGGTCGTAGGAAGTTTCCAGCACGTTGTAGGTGAAATCATGATCGTAGTGCTGGATCGCGTGCAGCTCCGAACTGCGCCACAACTCGCCACGGCTGTCGTACTGATCGACCTGCGCAATTTGCCAGCTGTCTTCATCCACGTAGAAACGCCGTTTGTTGTAGATATGCCGGGCGCCGGGTTTGAGCGTGGCTTCAACCACCCAGACCCGATGCTTCTCATAGCGGGTATAGGCCGGGTTGATGTGGTTGGGTTTGACCAGTTCGTCGAGTTTCAACGCCCGGCTGCCGAGGCGGTAACTGTTATAGGGAATGTACAGTTCCTGCTTGCCGATCAGCTTCCAGTCGAAGCGGTCCGGCGCGCCGTTGAAACCGTCGATGTTATCGGCGGTGATCAGGCCATTGCTGTAACGGGCACTGTTGTCATAGGCCAACATCGGCGCGCGGCGCACCCGCCGCTGGGCAGGCAGGTACTGCCAGGCTGATCGCGGCTCAACCACCTGGTCGACCGGCTCATGCACCAGCACGGTCTCTCCCGCCAGGCGCGCCGGCTCCAGCACCCGGCTTTTGAACATGAACAGCACGTTGGCCTTGGGTTCAAGGCCGTTGATTGCTTCGGCGAAGCTGACCAGTGACTGGGCGCGGATATAGCTGACCGCGCCATTCTCGCGCACCAGGGCAATGCTGCTCAGACGCTCGTAGCTGCCACCGCGCCAGCGACTCATATGGTTCCACATCACCTCCATGCCTTCGGTCGGCAGCGGGAACGGGATGCCGCGGGTGTAGTCATGCAGGCCGTTGCCACCATCGGCCAGGGTGGTCTTGCTGGCGTTGCTGCGGCTGTCAGCAAGAACTTCTGCCGGCAGTCGGGCACTGCGATGACTGGGGTAGACCGGCATCTGGAAACTGGCCGGGTAGCGTTTGAACATCGCCACCTGGCCAGGGCTGAGCGCGGCCTGGTACTGCGCAAGGTTCTGCGCCGTGATGGTGAACAACGGCTTGTCGCTAGCGAACGGATCACTGTAGCCGCCGTTGCCATCGACGCTGCCGGCGCGCTGGTCGAGGCCGCCGGTCCAGGCCGGAATGCTGCCGTCGGCATTGCCGGCGCGCTCCGAGCCCATGGGCGTGAGGGTCTTGTCCAGGGCGCCAAGGTCATCGCTCTTGGCCAGGACGCAGGTGCTGACACAGGTCAGGGCCAGTAACAGGGGATGAATACGCATTTTTAGTGTTCTCCTTAGAAATCAACCTTGAAACTGACCGAGGCGAAGTCGCGGTCATCCAGGGTGCTGTAGTCGTTGGAGCCGAAGAAGGCGTTGTAGGCCAGCTCGACGCTGTAGTCGTTGAGGTAGTTGGCGGTCAGGCTCAAACCCAAGGCCTGCTGCCCTTCCTGGAACGGCCCGAGCGGGTCATAGGAGTAACCCTCGAGGTCATGACGCCAGTTGACCGCAGGGATCAGGTTGATCCCGGGCAGCACGTCGCTGTACTCAAGGCTTGCGCGCAGGCGGTAGCCCCAGGACCAGTCGGTAGCAAAGCCCTTGTCGGTGCAGTAGCGGTTGGTCACCCCGGACGCCACGGTGTTGCAGGGGTTGCCATTGCGCGGCGCACTGCGGCCGAAGGCGGCGTTGCGACCCAGACGCTCATCGCCCAGCCCCTCGATATGCACCACGCCGACTTCGCCGAACAGGCTCAGGCGCGTCGCGCCGAGCACGTTGTCGATGGCCTGGGTGGCCGAACCGGTCCATTGCCACACGCCCTTGCGCTGCCAGCCATCGAGTCGATCACCGGCGCGATTGTTAAAACCTGCGGGCAATTCGACCCAGGAGCTGCCCGCCGCGCCAGAGACCACCGCCGTGGTGACGTCGGGTGCATTGAGGGCCAGCGGTAGGTTTGGCCGGTAACTCAGCTCGGTGGCCAGGGATATACCGCTGTAGGGTTCCACGGCGGTCAGGCTCAGCCCGTACAGGCGGATGTTTTCCGGGAACGCGGCGGCATAGCTCGGCCCCTGTCCGCCGCCGGGGAAGTTGCCCGGCAAGCGGGTGTTGCGCGCATCCAGGGTCAGGTACGGCAGGCGCGAGTGGTAGTTGATGAAGTACAGCGCCGCCTCGGCATCGTTGAGCGCCGGCAGCATCTGACGCAGGGCGAAGCCGAACTGGCCGCTGTCCGAAGGCGACTCGTTACCCCGTGAACTGGCAAACAGGCCACTGGCTTGCATCTGCTGATCAGTCAGCACCTGGCTCAGGTACAAAGGTCCACAGCCGGGCTGGATCACATCACTGCTGGCAAAGAAGGTCCCGCAGCCGTCGAGCACGCTGGGCCGCCAGTTGTACTGGTAGAAACCTTCAAGGTTGGTGGTGTCGGAGATGCCGAAACTGAACGACAGCATCTCCACCGGCAACTGGCCTTCCTTGATCTCGACTCCGGGGCGGTTGAAGGCGGTGATATCCAGCGGGTTGATGACGTTGATGCCGTTCTGGATCAACAAGGCCTCGCCCCACGACAGCACTTGCTTGCCGAGTTTGACATTGAGCGGATGACCAGCCACTTCCAGGTCCTTCCACAGGTAGGCATCCAGCGCTTCGAAACCCTGGAATTTGGCCAGATCGTCCCAGCCACTGTCATCGAAGTCCTTGAAGCGACCGTCGCGGGTTTCATAGGCGTGGTCATACCAGTATTTCAGACGCAGGAACGCTCCCTGCCCCTGGCCATCCACACTGAAGTCGGTGAGGCCTTTGAAGGTCTGTGAGATCGGGTCGCCCTTTTTGAAGTTGAGGCGGTTGTCATCGGCGCTGACACTGCTGCCATCAGCGCTGACGCCCTGGGCCTGCAAGGCGTTGGCGCGGGTCATCAGATGCCGGTCGGGGCTTTGGGTCGACCAGCTGCTGCCCAGGCTCAGGGTGCTTCGGGTGGTAAAGCTCCAGTCTTCATTGATATCGAACGTGGTCGCCTGGGCAGGCGCGACGACCGCCGCCAGCATTGCCAGGATCAACGGTGAGCGGCCACCGCTGTCCAGGCGCAGGCCCGCCCGGGTTGAGCTTATTGTTGTCATTATCGAGCTCCAGTTGGATTACGCAGCTCGATCAAGATGCCCAAGCAACCGCCGCCAGGCACAAGCGGCGCACGACAAAAAATGATCATGCGCAAGCAACCGCTGCTGGCGTTACAGCACATGCAAAGCGTTCAGGCGAAACTGTTTAGGCGTGACCCCGAACTGCTTGCGAAAGGCCCGGATGAAGTTGCTCGGCTGCCGGTAACCGAGGCGCTCGGCGATGCGCTCGATAGGCTGGTCGCCCGCGCTCAGCCAGTGCCGGGCCAGTTGCAGGCTGTCCTTGCGCCCACCGTCATCGGCCGCCCCCTGCCACTGGCGCAGCATGCTCTGGTGCAGGAAGGCATTGGCCCCGGGTAGCGCCAGGTCCAGCGCCTGCGGCGTCAGTTGCAGGTTCAGCCATTGGCCCTCGGAGGTCGCCACGCCCCAGCCGTGTAACCAGGGTCCCGCCGCTTGCCCGGCCAACAGGCTTACATGGCTGAACAGGCTGGCGGGTGGCTTGCCGGCACGCCGGGCACTGTTGCGCACCAGGCTCAGTGCCGCGGCGTCGAGCATGTAGTAATGCGGCGGGTGCTGATAACGGCGCACCTGCAACTGTGCCTGGCCTGCGTCCTCTTCCAGACTGACCCGTATGCAGTTGGTCACCAGCGGCAGGTAACGGATAAAACACTCAAGGCTGGCACGTACCGTGGCGGCTGAATCGAGGAGGATGTTAAGCCCCTGCAACGAGTGAGTAGCCATGCCCGGCACCAGCTCACAGCCAAAGTCGCGTCCGGCACCGGCTGCCTCACATTCCCCAAGAAACTGCTCGACCAGCAGCGCCGGGACCCTGCCGTGCCCTTCGAGCCAGGCCGGTTCAATGCCGGCACGCTGCATCAGCAGGTCGACCGGCAAACCACAGCCCTGGGCATGAGCCACCAGGGTACGGGTGAAAGCACTGGAAACGAAGGCTGCAGCAAGCATGACAGGTCGCAGAAAAAGGGCAGGACTAGACTTATGCCAGTCGCTACACTATCGATCAAATGCATAAAAAACATCTGCAACATGCAAGAGGTGCATGGTGGACCTTCGTCAACTCCGTCACTTTGTAGCCTTGGCCGATTACCGTGGTTTTGTCCGCGCCGCCGACGCCGTCAATCTCAGTCAGCCGGCCTTCAGCCGCAGTATCCAGACCCTGGAGCGCGACCTCGACTGCGTGCTGGTCGAGCGCGGCAGCCGTGATTTCCGCCTGACCGGCCAGGGCCAGCTGGTGCTGCAACATGCCCGGCGCCTGCTGGCCGGCAGCCAGAACCTGCACAGCGAGCTGTTGCAGTACAACGGCCTGGAAGGTGGCGAGCTGAACTTCGGCAGCGGCCCCTATCCGGCCCAATTGCTGGTGCCCGAGGCGCTGGCACAGTTCATCCACGACCACCCGCTGGTGCGCACCCGCTTTCACCAGGGTGATTGGGAGCAACTGGGGATCTGGCTGAAGGAGCAGCAGATCGAATTTCTGGTCGCCGACTCGCGCTACTTCAAGGACGATCCGCGTTATCAGGTGCAGGTCCTGCGACCACGGCGCGGGCGCTTCTTCTGCCGCGCCGGGCACCCGCTGGCCGACGGCGGGCTGCTCAAGCTCAGCGCCCTGCTCGACTACCCGATTGCCGGCACGCGCATCCCGCCCATGATCCGCAAGATCCTCGCCCGCGCCCAGGGCACAGAGGACTTTGTCACCAGCGTAGAGTGCGCCCAGTTCGATGCGATCCGCCGGGTAGTCATGCGTTCGGATGCCATCGGCCTGGCCACTGCCGAGGCGCTGTGCGAGCGCGTCGACGCCGGAGAGGTTCACCTGCTCAGCTTCGTTGACCTGGACGCCACCAACCCCGACCTGCAGCTGCAATACGGCATCGTCAGCCGGGCCGGCAGCAGCCTGACGCCCGCGGCGCAGGCTATGATCGAAGCCATTCTCAAGGTGGATCAACACTTGCTGATGGAGCGCTCATGACCCCTGCGCCCGCCAATGCTTTCTATGCCCCGACCCTGCTGCCGGCCATTGAGGAACTGCAGTCGCGCGGTGTCGACCAGGCCCTGATTGAAGCCGTGTTTCGCCGCAGCCTGTTCGAGTTGCGCACACCTTTTCTGCGTGTGCCGCTGTTACTGTCGCGACGCTTCTGGACCCTGGCCCTGGCAGAAACCACCGACCCGCTGATCGGCCTGGCCGCCGGCCGGCGTTTCGTCTCCACCGCCACCAATGGCCTGACCTACCTGTTCGATGTCGCGGCGTCACTGGACAGCGCCTGCGCCTTTTTCGTCGAATACTTTCCGTTTTTCAACGGTCATTTCCGCGCGCGCATCGAGCGCAGCGAGCAGCAGGTCACCCTGCGCCTGGAAGATTGCGGCAGTCTCAAAGCCAGCGCGCCGATCACCGATTACATGCTCACCAGCATCTGCAGCCTGCTGCGCCGCAAGCTGCTGGCCAGCGGTCTGGACCAGGATCCGATCATCGCCATCGAGCTGGCCCACCCGGCGCCGGCCGATACCGGCGCGCACCCACAGGCCTGGCGCGCGCCGGTCAGCTGGGGGCATGGCGAGCATGGCATCCACCTAGACCCGCAGCTATTCACACAAACGCTCACTCCCGGAAACCAGGCGCTGGAGCAGATGCTGGTGGGCCTGCTGCAACAAACCCAGCGCAACAGCCAGCCGACCTTGCTGGAACTGGCCAGCGATCACCTCGCCGTGCACTTGGCCGATGCTGAGCGCTGGCCGCTGTTCTGCAGCCGCCAGCACTTGCTCGAACGCACCGCAGCCCGGCGCCTGAAGGCACTGGGCTGGAGTTTTTCGGAGCTGCTTGACGAGTACCGCCGCTACCGCGCCGAAGACCTCCTGCAGGGCAGTCCCCTGGAGCTGGTGCAGATCGCTGACCAGCTTGGTTACAGCGACGTGCAAAGCTTTCACCGTGCCTGCCTGCGTTGGTTCGACTGCGCCCCAGGCGCTTACCGCGGGCGCTGAGGGGAAAACACGCCCGCGAATCAGTCAGCGCAAAGACGGCTCAAGGCCAAACGCATCGCGTGGGGAATTGGCACCGGCCGGTTGCTGGCGCGCTCGACGAAGACGTGGACAACCCGTCCCACCGCACAGGCCTGCTGCTCTCCGGCCTTGAAAATGCCCAGAGCGTAGTGCACCGAACTGTTGCCCAGCTTGCTCACTGCAAGACCGACCTCGATGTGCTCAGGATACGCAACGGAGGCAAAGTAGTCGCAGCTGGAGTTGACCACATAGGCGATCACCTCGCCGTGGTGAATGTCCAGGCCACCGCTGTCGACCAGGTAGCGGTTCACCGCACTGTCGAAGAAGCTGTAGTAGACGACATTGTTGACGTGGCCATACAGGTCGTTGTCGTGCCAGCGCGTGGAGATCGGCTGGAAATGGCCAAAGGCTTCACGCTGTGGTTGGCTGATGGCATCCCGCACTGCCCGATCGTTCATACCCGGCCCTGCTGTACGTCGGCAAAGCCTTTGCCAGCGGCCACCAACCGTTTAATCAGGGCTGCGGCTTGCCAATGCTCACCGAGCCTGCCGCGCAAATCCTCCAGGCGCGCCTGGATAGACGCCAGGCCCTGGGCATCGGCCCAGCTCAGCGGCCCGCCGACTGCCGCCGGAAAGCCATAACCATTGAGGTAGACCAGGTCAACGTCACGGCTGTTGGCCGCGATGTTTTCCTCGAGAATCTTCGTCCCTTCGTTGACCAGCGCCAGCAGGCAGCGCTCGACGATTTCCTGGTCGCTGATCAGCCGGCGGCGATAGCCGAGGTCATTGGCAATTTGCGCGACCAGGGCATCGACTGCAGCATCGTGGCAAGCTTCGCGGCTGCCTGCGGCATAGTGGTAATAGCCTTGGCCGGCCTTCTGGCCAAAGCGTCCCAACTCGCACAAGGCGTTGTCGACCTGCACCAGCGGATTGTCCATCCCCTGCCCGGCCAAGGTGCGGGCACGCCATTCGAGATCGACACCGACCACGTCGTACATGCGAAAGGGCCCCATGGCAAAACCAAAGGCCTGCAAAGCAGTGTCCACCTGCTGCGGCATGGCGCCTTCGAGAAGCATCTTGCGCGCTTCATTGGCGTAGGTCTTGAGCATGCGGTTGCCGATGAAGCCCGGGCAGTTGCCGGCCACCACCGCCACCTTGCCCAGACGCTGACCCAGTTGCCGGGCAGTGTCGAGCACGGACAGCGAGGTCTGCGCGCCGCGAACGATTTCCAGCAGTTTCATGATGTGTGCCGGGCTGAAGAAGTGCAGCCCCAGTACCTGCGCGGGGCGGCGGGTGGCGCTGGCAATGGCATCGATGTCCAGCGCCGAGGTGTTGCTGGCCAGAATCGCATCGGGCTTGAGGGTGCTGTCCAGGGTGCGGAAGATCTCCTGCTTGAGCGCCAGATTCTCGTACACCGCTTCGATCACCAGGTCGACATCGGCCAGCGCCGCGTAGCTGTCCACCGCCTGCACCAGGGCCAGGCTCTGCTCGGCCTGGGCGGTACTGATGCGGCCCTTGACCACCTGCTGGGCCCAGAACTCGGCCGCCATTTCCAGGCCGGCATTGAGCATTTGCGCATTGGTGTCCAGCCACAACACCGGAATACCGGCGTTGGCCAGGCTGATGACAATGCCCCGGCCCATGGTTCCGGCCCCTACCACCGCAGCCTGTCGTACTTCGAATCCATTGCTCACAGCGGCACTCCCAAATCGAAAAGAAGGATTGCCGACACCCTAAGCAGCCGCCAACTATTTGAGAAATTTCATTTTCATATGCGTGATATTTGCGTAGCGAATATCAGCAACCTTGACCTCCGTCCGCTAGCGCCAGTCTTGCGCAGTGGCAAAGAACGCCCGCGCATTGTCCTCCAGGCTTTCCAGGTGGTACCCGCCTTCCTGCACGATCAGGCACGGCACACCGAGGCTGCGAATACGCTCGCCCAAGGCCGCAAAACCTTCGCGGGTAACGGCCACTTTGCTTTGCGGGTCCAGTTCATAGATGTCGAAGCCCAGCGACAGTACCAACACCTCGGCGCCGAAGTCTTGCACCGCCGCCAACGCAACTTCCAACTGCCCGAGAAAGTCCGCTTCGCTGGCGCCATGGGCCATCGGCAGGTTGAGGTTGTAACCCTGTCCTGCACCGCTACCGCACTCGTCGGCAAAGCCGGCCACGCCGGGGTAGAAGTTGGTCGGGTCGCCGTGCACCGAGACGTACAGCACATCGTCACGGTCGTAGAAGATTTCCTGGATGCCCTGGCCGTGGTGCATGTCGGTATCGAGCACCGCCACGCGGCTGAAGCGCTCACGCAGCACCTGAGCGGCAATCGCGGCGTTGTTCAGGTAGCAGAAGCCGCCCGCCGCTTCGGCGCGGGCATGGTGCCCCGGTGGACGGCACAGGGCGTAGGCCGCCGGCTCGCCATCGAGCAACGCCCTGGCCCCGGCCACCGCGCTTTGCGCCGACCAGTAGGCCGAGCGCCAGGTCAGTTCACCCACCGGGCAGCTGCCATCGGCCAGATAGCGGGCGGCCTGGGCGAGGATGCCGCGCAAGGCATTGGGCTCGCGCACGAAGATGTTCGACATCACTTCATCGCCCCAGTTTTCGGGGATTTCCGTCCAGCGCTGATGCGCCTCTTGCAGAAATGTCAGGTACGGTGCGCCATGCACGGCCAGCAGTGGTTGCAGGCCGGCGTCCTCCGGATGGGCGATGTCAAAACCAAGATTCTTCGCCGCCTGCAACAGATTGCGGGCACGCTCGGGCACTTCCTGAGGGAAGCGCATCTGGCCGCGGGAGTAGTAGCTGCGCGGATGATGCAGGAGCTGTTCGGGGTGGAAGTAGCAACGCATGGGCTTCTCCTTATGCAACGCGGCCGGCGCGGGCCAGCACGGCGTTGAGCAGTACATCGGCGCCTTGGCGCACGTCTTCGGGCAACACGTCTTCAGCCTCGTTGTGGCTCAAACCCGCAACGCAGGGGATGAATACCATCGCCGTCGGGCAATAGCGCGCCAGCAGGATCGCATCGTGGCCAGCGCCGCTGACAATCGATTGCTGGGCGTAACCCAGGCCATCCACCGCCGCCTGCACCGCCGCGACACAGTCGGCATCGAACGGCGTCGCCGGGCTCACCCAGTGACGGCTGATGCTGACCTTCAGGTCGCGCTGGGCGGCAATGGCTTGCAGGCGCTTGGTGACCTGCTGCTCCATGTCGTTGATGGCGCTGTCGAGGTGATGACGCAGGTCGACGGTGAACTGCAACAGCCCGGGAATGGTGTTGCGCGAAGACTTGCTGATGCTCAGCTCGCCCACCGTGGTCAGGCCCTGCGGGGCAAAATCGCTGGCCAGTTGTTCAATCGCCTGGATCATCGGCGCGGCGCCGTAGAGGGCATCCTTGCGCAATGGCATAGGCGTGGTGCCAGCATGGGCGGCCATGCCTTCGACCTGCACATCGAGCCAGCGGATCGCCTGGCCACCACTGACCACGCCAATGCTCTTGGCGTTGTCTTCTAGAATCGGGCCCTGCTCGATATGCGCTTCGAAGTACGCATCCACCGCACCACCCAGCGGTCGCTGACCAGCGAACCCCGTGCGCTGCAGCGCCTCGGCGACGCTGATGCCGTCGGCATCGCGCACCGCCAGGGCGTCCTCAAGCTTCATGCTGCCGGTAAACACCGCCGAGCCGAACATCGCCGGGGTGAAGCGGGCGCCTTCTTCGTTGGTCCACACCGCCACTTCCAGCGGCTTGCGTGTCTGGATCTGCAAGTCATTGAGGCAGCGCACCACTTCCAGCCCGGCGAGTACACCGTAGACACCGTCGAAGCGCCCACCTTCCGGCTGGGTATCGAGGTGACTGCCAATCATCACTGGGGCGGCCTCAGGATCGGCACCGGGGCGACGGGCAAACAGATTGCCAATGGCGTCGACACTCAGGGTCATGCCCGCCTCGCGGCACCAGTGGGCGAACAGTTCGCGGCCCGCCTTGTCTTCTTCACTCAGGGCCAGGCGGCAACTGCCACCCCGGGCCGTTGCCCCGACTTCAGCCATGGCCATCAGGCTCGCCCACAGGCGTTCGCCGTTGCTTTTCAACATCGCAACTACTCCAGTATTCGTTAACAAATCAGGCCATTTCCAGACGATGTGCAGCGGCATGGCGACGCGCCAAGGCCAGCACGCAGAGCAACGAGATCGCCGCAATCACGCTGTAGAACAGCGCCATCGGCCACCACTGGCCAATAAATTTGTGCGCCAGCCAGGTGCCTACCAGCGGCGTCAGGCCGCCAGCGATCGCCCCACAGACCTGGTACGCCATGGAGATCGCGGTGTAGCGCACGCGGGTCTCGAACATGCCGCTGACATAACCTGCGATCACCGCATAGAACGACGCCATACACACCACCGCCAGGGCAATACCGACAATGATCAGGGGTGCCTGGCCAGAGCTGACCAGCACGAACATCGGATAAGGCGAAGCCATGGCCAGCAGCGACACCAGGCAGAGGAAACGCGTTGCACCGATTTTCTCGGCCACCCAAGCCGCCAGGGGCTGGATACAGAACTGGATGATCGCCACTACAAACAGGCACTCCAGAATCAGTGAGCGTGGCAGCTCCAACTGCTGGGTGCTGTAGGCGATCATGAAGGTGTTGGTGAAATACACCCCGGCGATGCCCAGGGTATTGGCGCCAATGCACAGCAGCAGCGGACGCCAGGCGGTACGCAGCACTTCCATCACCGGCGCCTGCTCTTTGCGCTTGGCCTTGCTCGCCTGCTCGCGGCTGGCGAGAAACTCCGGCGACTCATTCACGCCCAGGCGAATGGCCAGGCCCACCAGCAGCAACAGTGCGCTGGCCAGGAACGGCAAGCGCCAGCCCCAGCTCATCAGGTCTTCTTCGGGCAAACGCGTCACCGCGCTGAACGCCAGCAGCGACAGAATCAGGCCCGCCGGGCTACCCAACTGGGCAAAGGAAGCAAAGAAGTTGCGCCGGCCCTTGGGCGCATGCTCCCCGGCCATCAACACCGCCCCGCCCCACTCGCCGCCGACGGCGATGCCCTGGACGATGCGCAGGAGAATCAGCAATACCGGCGCAGCAGCACCTATCTGCGCGTAAGTCGGCAACAGGCCGATGCACACCGTGACCACACCCATCATCACCAGGGTAATCACCAGGGACTTCTTGCGCCCGATACGGTCACCGATATGACCAAAGACGATGCCCCCCAGGGGCCTGGCGAAAAAGCCCACGGCGAAGGTGCCGAAGGCGGCCATGGTGCTGAACAGTTTGTCGTCGGAGGGGAAGAACAAGGCGCCGAACACCAGTGCGGCGGCAGTGGCGTAGATGTAGAAGTCATACCACTCGATCATGGTGCCGATAAAGGCGGCAGCGGCAGCCCGGCGTGGCTGGGGCGAAGCGGAAGGCTTCATGGGTCAGGCTCCTTTGATTATTTTTCTGGCAGGAGGTAACGGTGCGTCCGGGCGTTCTGGTGACGCCTGTAGGAATGATTTTTTGTCCCGGGGCTATGATTAGTCAATTTTCTATTTATTATTCACACTATTAGCCGCCCTTATAGTGACACCGTAGAGCCCCGCCCATGCCAGACCGCCTGCTCAACGATCGCCTTGACTGGAACCTGCTGCGCACCTTTCGGGTGATCGGCCAGGAACTCAGCATCAGCCGCGCTGCCGCGCGTCTGCACCTGACCCAACCGGCCGTCAGCCAGGCCCTCAAACGCCTGGAGGAGCAGCTTGGCCGGCAACTGATCGCCCGCCGCGGCCCACGCTTTGCCCTGACCGAAGTGGGCGAGCAGATCTTCCACCTGGCCGGGGAAATCTACGGGCAGATGTCCCAGCTCAGCGGCGTACTGGAACAGCCGGCCGATGAGGTGATCGGCAAGGTGCGCCTGCTGATGATCAGCCGGATCGTCTGCGACGGCTTCGACAGCTTCCTCGCCGATTTTCATCGCCAGCATCCGCGGGTGGATCTTGAGATCGACGTGATGCGCAGCTCCGATATCGTCAGCGCCCTGCAGGAAAAAACTGCGACCCTGGGCCTGAGCCTCAACCGCCGCCCGCAGCCGCGGCTGGAGCAGCGACTGTTCTTGCGCCAGCGCTATGCCTTTTACTGCGGTAAACCTCATGGCCTGTACGGCAAACAGGACGTCGCCGAGGGTGACCTGCAACGCGAGAATTTTGTCAGCTTCACCAGCGACCAGATCGGCGGCATGCTCTCGCCGCTAACCATTTTCCGCGACCAGCAAGGTTTCAGCGGACGCATCGTGGCCTCATCACCGAGCCTGGAAGAAGTGCGGCGTCTGGTGATTGCCGGGTTTGGCATTGGCTGCCTGCCGGCCCACGTGGTGGCTGCGGATGTCGAGGCCGGGTTGCTCTGGCAACTGCCGCCACATGACGGGATCGCCGATGTCGACATTCATCTGTTGTGGAACCGCGAACAACGGATGAGCCGCGCAGAGTCGCTGTTCATCGAAGCGTTGCAGGTAGGAGCGGGCTTGCCCCGCGATGCGTCGTAACTGACACACCTCAATCGCAAGGCACGTCGAGTCTCGCCTAATGGAAATCCCGGCTGCGCACATCCAGCCCCTGCAATAGCGGGCTGAGGTCTTCCAGGCGCTGGGCGATCAAGTGGCGCACCCCGCTTTCACTCTCAAGCCGGCCACTCACCCGCAACAGCTGTGAGCCCACCAGGGCCCGGCGCTGACGCTCCGCCAGGTCGCGCCAGACCACCACATTGACATTGCCGAACTCATCTTCAAGGGTGACGAAGGTCACCCCGCTGGCAGTCCCCGGACGCTGGCGGCCGGTCACCAGGCCCGCGACACTGACCTTGTCGCCATGCTCGGCGCCCTCCAGCGCCTGTGAGCTGCGACAGCCCAGGGCATCAAGACGGCGGCGCAGCAAGGTCAGCGGGTGCGGCCCGAGGGTGGTACCGACACTGGCATAGTCGGCGAACAGGTCTTCAGCGATCGACGGCCGGGGCAAGTCCACCGGCGCTTCCTGTGGCGCTTCGAGCCCGGCGAACAACGGCAACTGCGCCTGCACCGCCGCCACGCTCCAACGCGCCCGGTAGCGATCACTGGCCAGCCCGCGCAAGGCCCCGGCATCGGCCAGCAGTTCACGTGCCCGGGCATCGAGCTGCGCCCGCAGGCAGAGGTCACTGACATCCCGCCAAGCGGCCGCAGCCCTGGCCTGCTCGATGCGCCGGGCATCCTCCTGACGAAACCCGCGAATCTGCCGCAACCCCAAACGAATGGCCAGGGCCTGCCCTGACCCCGGCTCCAGGCTGCAATCCCAGTCGCTGTGACAGGCATCCACCGGGCGAATCTCGATACGGTGGCGGCGGGCATCCTGCAGAATCTGGTCAGGACTGTAGAAGCCCATCGGCCAGCTGTTGATCAGCGCACAGGCATAGATCGCCGGTTCATGGCACTTGAGCCAGCAACTGGCATAGGTCAGCAAGGCGAAGCTGGCAGCATGCGACTCGGGAAAGCCATAACTGCCAAAGCCCTTGATCTGTTCGAAGATGCGCTCGGCAAATTCGCTGCTGTAGCCGTTAGCGAGCATGCCGCTAATCAGCCGTTCGCGGTGCGGCTCCAGGCCGCCATGACGCTTCCAGGCCGCCATGGCCCGACGCAACTGATCCGCCTCGCCCGCCGAATAGCCACCGGCGACCATGGCCAGCTCCATCACCTGCTCCTGGAACAGCGGCACGCCCAAGGTGCGTTCGAACACCTTCTGCAACGCCGGCGATGGATAGGTCACAGGTTCCAGGCCCTGACGCCTGCGCAAATAGGGATGGACCATGTCACCCTGGATCGGCCCGGGGCGGACGATCGCCACCTCGATCACCAGGTCGTAGAAGTTCTTCGGTTTGAGCCGCGGCAACATGGCCATCTGCGCGCGCGACTCGATCTGGAACACCCCGACGGTGTCGGCGCGGCCGATCATTTCATAGGTGGCCGCACACTCGGCGGGGATCGTCGCCAGGGTCAGCTGACGCCCGCGATGGCGGTACAAGAGATCGAAACAGCGGCGCAAGGCACTGAGCATGCCCAGGGCGAGAATATCGACCTTGAGCAGACCGACCAGGTCGAGGTCGTCCTTGTCCCACTGGATCACCGTGCGCCCCTCCATCGCGGCGTTCTCCACCGGCACCAGGCTGTCCAGCGGCTGCTCGGAAATCACGAAGCCGCCCGGGTGCTGGGACAGGTGCCGGGGGAAGCCAATCAGTTCGCCGGTCAGCGCCAGCACCCGCCGCAGCAAGGGGCTGTCGGGGTCAAAACCGCCTTCACGAAGTTGCTCGGGGGGTGGCAGGCGATCGCTCCAGCGCCCGCAACAGTCCGCCAGGGCGTTGATCTGCGCCACCGGCAAGCCCAACACGCGAGCAATGTCACGCACCGCGCCGGCGGCATGGTAGGTGCTGGCCACGGCGGTCAAGGCCGCGCGGTGGCGACCGTAGCGACTGAACACGTATTGCAGGACTTCTTCACGGCGCTCGTGTTCGAAGTCGACGTCAATGTCCGGGGGCTCATCGCGCTCGCGGGAGAGGAACCGCTCGAACAGCAGGTGGCTGTGCATCGGGTCCAGCTCGGTGATGCCCAGCACGTAACACACCACCGAGTTGGCCGCCGAACCGCGTCCCTGGCAGAGAATGCCCTGGCCACGGGCAAAGTTGACGATGTCGTGAACGGTAAGAAAATAGCTTTCGTAGTTCAGCTCGGCAATCAGCTCAAGCTCATGCGCCAGGGCCAGGCGCGCCTTCTCTTCGATACCTGCGGGCCAGCGCCAGCGCTGCCCCTGTTCGCACAAATGGCGCAGCCAGGCGCTGGCCGTCTGCCCCTCTGGCACCAGCTCGCGCGGGTACTGGTAGCGCAACTGGCTGAGGTCGAAGCGGCAACGGGCGGCGATGCGCAGGGTTTCATCGAGCAGGGCCGGCGGGTACAGCTCGGCCAGTTGCGTCAGTGGCCGCAGATGGCGCTCGCCGTTGGCGAACAGCCGCTGCCCGGCCTCGGCCACCGTGCAGTGATGACGGATCGCCGTCATGCTGTCCTGCAGGGCGCGCCGCCCACGGGCATGCATGTGCACATCGCCCGCGGCCACGGCAGGAAGCGCCAGGGACGCGGCCAGCGCCAGCAACTGTTGCAGGCGCAGCCCATCGTCAGCCCCACGGTGCAGCTCCACGGCCAGCCACAGGCGCTCGACAAAATGCTCGCGCAGCCAGTGGCCGACAGCCAGGTCCTGGTCACTTTCATCAGGCACCCACAGGGCCAGCAAGCCCTCCAGCGGCACCTCGAAGTCTTCGCGCTGCAGTTGGTAGGCGCCCTTCTGCGCCCGTCGCCGGCCCAGGGTGATAAGCCGGCACAGGTGCTGGTAACCAGCAAGGTTCTCCGCCAGCAGTACCAGCTTGGGCCCCTCGTGCAGGCGTACTTCGCTGCCGACAATCAACGGCAGATCCACCGCCTTGGCCGCCTGCCAGGCCCGGACGATTCCGGCCAGGCTGCACTCGTCAGTGATCGCCAGCGCCTGGTAGCCCTGCTGGCGAGCACGACGGAACAGCTCCTGGGCGCTGGAGGCACCGCGCTGGAAGCTGAAGTTCGACAGGCAGTGCAGCTCGGCGTAAGGCGCTGGCGTGCTCATGCGAACCAGCCCTGCAGCCACAGCGGCCCCTCTTCACCGAGATTACGGTAGGCCCAGGCGTACAGCCCGGTCGGCGTCTGCACCCGGTAGTAATCGCGGCGCACATCGCCGCCATCCCACCAGCCGGATTCGATCCGTTCGGCGCCGGTCAGCAGTTGCACGCCCACTCCCGGCAAGGCCTGCGGCTCGGCCAGCAACCAGCCCGGACGCAGCGCCGCGGGGGCCGTCGGCGCCAACCTGGCAGCGGGGTCCAGGCGCCAGGCGCATTCCGGGCGATGATCGGCCCGGGCCGAGAGACTGTGCACCGCGGTGTCGCCCAGGCGCGCGCGCAGGCGTTCGCGTAATTGCTCCCAGGGCTGGTTCTGCTGCGGACGTGGGTCGAACAGCTCGCGATGCTGCGGCACAAAGGCCGGCAGGTCTTCGGTTTGCAGACGCAGATTGCGCACCGGCGCCCTCAATTGCAGCTGTTCAAGGCGCCCTCGGGCCAGTTCGAACAGCATCAACGGATCACGCTCGACGGCCAGCAGGCCAACAGCTACGCAGGTGTCGGCGCCCTCGGCGTGCTCCAGGTGCAGGGTAAAACGTTGCACGCCACTGTCGCGTCCGGCCAGGAACGCGGTCAGATCGTTGATCAGCCGGCGCAGGGGAAAGAGCAAGGCCTGGTGCGACTCGACATCGAAATTCAACTCCAGGCGCAGATCGAAGCGATCCGGCGGCAGGTAAAAGGACAAGGCCATGGGGCGTAACCCCAGCAGGCGGTCCAGGTGCAGTTGCACCGCAGCGGCAAAGCGCCGGGCCAGGGCCTCGCGGGGCAGCGCCATGACCTGGCCGAGCCGGCGCAGGCCCATGCGGGTGAAGGCGCTGGCCGCCTCTGCCGGCAGGCCGACACGCTCGATGGGCATCTGCTCAAGGGCAGCGCGCGTCTGTTCTGGACAGGCGAGCGCCAGACCATCGTGGCAGTTGGCGAGCATGCGCGCGGCGACCGGGTTGCTGGCCAGGACAATGCGGTGGCGAAACCCCAGGGCGCTCAGCTCCGCGCGCAAGCGTGCTTCAAAGGCAGGCCAGGGGCCAAACAGGCCGAGGCTGGACTCGACTTCCAGCAACAGCACCCGTGGGTACTGCAGGCTGACCTGGGAACTGAAGCGGTAAGCCCAGGCCGCCAGCAGTTGCTCAAGCGCCTCGATGGCGGCCGGGTCATGGTCGACGCAGGTGAAGTTGCCCGCCAGTGCCTGGGCGCTGGTCAACGCCTGTCCGGCGCGCAGCCCCAGGGCCGCCGCCGCGGCGTTGACTGCCTGCAGCACCCGGCGCTGGGGCGGACCACTGAGCAGTACCAGTGGGGTGTCGGGGTCGGCGCGCCCACGCTGCACGGCGTCGAGTGCCAGCTGTGGCAGCAGGATACAGGCCCAGAGCATGATCCATCAGCCTCGCCCGGCACAGGCGATGGGCATTGACGGCGCCAGACCGCCGCGGCATTTGAGCACCCGCCATTGGGCCGGTTGGGCATCGATGGCAATGCGCAACGCCGCCGGTGAAGGGTTCAAGGCTGCCTGCAGCGGGCGCAAGGCAAAGGCCAGGGTCTGGCCGCTTTCAGCCGCCACCTGCAAACGCCGCAAGGAGCGGTCATCGGCCTTGTGCGGCCAGCACAGCACAGCACCGCAACTGCCCGAACGCAGGCATTGCTCGGCAGCCCAGAGCACCTCGTCCGCTGCCGTCTCGACCAGGGTCAGCCACTGCAGGTCGACCCCGGCAGCCTGCCAGGCGGGCGCGTAAGGAATAAAGGGCGGCGCCACCAGCACCACCCGCTCGCCACTGGCGGTCAGGCGGGCCAGGCTGGGCCAGAGCAAGTGCAGCTCGCCACAGCCCTGCGCGGCCAGCAATAGTTCAGTGAGCGCAGCGGGTGGCCAGCCGCCCCCCGGCAGTGCCCGGTCCAGCGCGGCATGGCCGCTAGGCTGCAGGCCCTGAGCCTGAAGCTGAGGGCGCCCCTTCCAGACCCGGCGCTGGTCGAGCAGGCCATCAAGGCTGACTACGGCGCCCATCAGCCGCGCCTCACCAGACCGCAGAACACGCCCTCGATGACAAAGTCCTGGCCAGGGCCGACCTCGATCGGGGCATACGCCGGGTTGCGCGGCAGCAGGCGGTACTGCTGGGCGCTGACCCGCTCGAAGCGCTTGATGGTCACCTCGCCATCGAGGCGGGCGACGATGATCTGCCCGTCACGGGCTTCGGCCTGCTGCTTGATGCCAACCAGATCGCCGTCGAGGATGCCGTCATCGAGCATCGAGTCACCGCGCACCTTGAGCAGGTAGTCGGGTGAACGGCTGAACAACTGGGCGTCGAGCATCAACTGCTCGTGGATATCGACGTCCGGGCCAATGGGTCGCCCTGCGGCCACTTGCCCCAGCACCGGAATCTCCAGCACCTCGGGCCGACGCAGGGCCCCGGCCAGACGAATGCCCCGGGCCTGGTTGCGGGTGACCTCGATGAAGCCGGCCTCGGCCAGGGCCTGGATATGCTTGCGCGCCACGCTGCGCGAAGCAAACCCGAAGGCGGTGGCGATGTCGGCCAGGCTCGGTGGCTGGCCATGCTCGGCAATACGCTCACGAATAAAAGTGAGGATGGCACTGCGTTTGGGCGATAGTCTGTTCATGGAGTACATTTGTACTCTTTTCGGCGCGAACTGACCAGCCCCTGTGATCGGGTTATGATGAGCGGCCACCGCTGCGGATACCTGGAATGCTTGAAGCCTTGCTGTTTGACCTCGACGGTACCCTGACCGATACCGACAAACTCCACCTGCTGGCCATGCAACAGTTGTTGCTGGAAGAAGGCCGGGTATTGACCGAGGCGGAGTTCGACGCCCACGTCAGCGGCCGGGCCAACGCCGATCTGTGCCGCTACCTGTTCCCCGATCGCCCGCTGGCCGAGCACCAGGATTTCGCCGACCGCAAGGAAGCCCGTTTTCGTGCCCTGTCGCCGACACTGCAGCCCACCGCCGGACTGATCCGCTTGCTGGGGCATGCCGAACAGGCCGGTATCGGCATGGCCGTGGTGACCAATGCCCCACGGGCCAATGCCGTACACATGCTCAATGCCATGGGTCTGGGCGAGCGTTTCGAACATGTGCTGGTGGCAGAAGAGCTACCCCGGGCGAAACCGGATCCGCTGCCCTACCTCACCGGTCTTGAATGCCTGCAGGCAAAGGCCGGTCATGCCCTGGCATTCGAGGACTCGGTCCCGGGGGTGACAGCCGCCAGCCGCGCGGGGATCTTCACCGTTGACCTGTCCACCAGTCAGGCGCCCGAGGCGCTGCTCGCTGCAGGAGCGCATCTGGTGGTCGCGGATTTCGAGGATCCGCGGTTGTGGGCGTTGATTGGGCTAATGAGCGGGGCAAGCCCGCTCCCACAGGGAGGTCGCTGAGTCGGTGGGAGCGGGCTTGCCCCGCGATGGCATCAACAGACTCATCCGGAGATGCAGCGCGTCGCCGCAGTCTTCACGTCACCCAGGCGCAGCGGGAAGTTGTTCAGGCGCTCATACAGCTTGATGCTGCTGCCACTTCCGCGCTCGTTGATGTCGACCAGGGCTGCGGGCCCTGCACCGACCTTTTGCGGCACGACCAGGCGCAGGCCATCGTGGCGCGACTCCACTTCCAGGGGCCCCCGGGTTTCAGCCAACTGTTGCTGTACGCAGGTGGCGTACTCCTGAGGTTTTTTGCCGGAAATCACGTTCAATGTTTCCGGCGAGCTTTCAAGCTCGGACACGCTGACACAACCACCCAGCGTAACTGCCAACGCTGCAACAACCCACTTCATCAAGCTACACCTCCACCACGGAAAAAGACTCTGACCGCGCCCAGACCATTTTGCTCCCTTGATTGGCAGATTTATCCTGGGTCAGGCACGAAGGGCGACAGTGTAACCGTTGATCATGGTATCGTTTTGATTTGCCCAAAGATCCATTGCGGAGAGCAACATGAAATTCGTACACCAGCGCGAACACCTCAATGAAGACGACATTGTCGTCATCGAGTGTTCCCAGCGCTGCAACATCCGCCTGATGAACGACGCCAACTTCCGCAGCTTCAAGAATGGCGGGCGCCACACCTACCACGGCGGCGCTTTCGTCGACTTCCCGGCGAAGATCACTGTGCCCAGCACCGGCTTCTGGAACATCACTATCGATACCGTTGGCCCGCGTGCATTGTCGGCCGTCACCAAGCCGACCTTCACCCACAAGATCAAGTTCATCCGCCGTTCGTCGTCGAAACTGAGATAAGCCATGAGCCAGACCACCAAGTACGTCATCAAGTACAAGATCGACGGCGAGCGTCGTTTCGACTTCGCCCAGTTGAACAGCGATGCCCCTGAAGAAGTGCAAGCCGCCCTCGAGAAGCTCCATGGTGAAGACGCGAAAAAAATCACCGACATCAAGGTGAGCAAAGCCCTGTAAGGGTCATACCGCACAAGGAATCCCAGGCATGAGCCACTGGCCGGACCCCCGTCTCCTCGATCTGTTAGGTATCGAACTGCCGATCCTTCAGGCGCCCATGGCCGGTTCCACCGGCTCGGCCATGGCCATTGCCGTCAGCAATGCCGGCGGCCTGGGATCGCTGCCCTGCGCGACCTTGAGCCTGGAGCAGATCCGCGCCGAGCTGCAGGCCTTCAAGCAGGCCAGCAACGGCCCGCTCAACGTCAATTTCTTCTGCCACCAGCCTCCGCAGCCCGACCCGGCCGGCGATGCAGCCTGGAAACAAGCGCTCAAACCTTACTATGACGAGCTGGGCGCCGACTACGACGCACCGACGCCGGTGTCCAACCGCGCACCGTTCGACGACGCCAGCTGCCAACTGATCGAAGCATTCAAGCCCGCCGTGGTCAGCTTCCACTTCGGCCTGCCCGAGGCCAGCCTGCTGGCACGGGTCAAGGCCAGCGGGGCGAAGGTGCTGTCCAGCGCCACCACCGTGGACGAAGCTATCTGGCTGGAGCAGCACGGCTGCGACGCGATCATTGCCATGGGTTATGAAGCCGGAGGCCATCGCGGGATGTTCCTGAGCACTGACCTCAACACTCAGGTCGGCACCCTGGCACTGGTGCCGCAGGTGGTCGATGCGGTGAAGGTGCCAGTGATCGCCGCAGGCGGCATCGGCGACCATCGCGGTATCGTTGCCGCCCTGGCCCTGGGTGCTTCGGCGGTGCAACTGGGCACCGCTTACCTGCTGTGCCCCGAGGCCAAGATCTCCGCTGCCCACCGCCAGGCGCTGAGCAGCGCCAAGGACAGCGACACGGCCCTGACCAACATATTTACTGGCCGCCCGGCCCGCGGCATCACTACCCGGATCATGCGTGAGCTGGGGCCGGTCAGCACCCTGGCGCCGCGCTTCCCCCTGGCTGGCGGCGCCCTGATGCCCTTGCGCGCGATTAGCGAGCCTGCCGGCAGCAGCGACTTCAGCAACCTCTGGGCTGGTCAGGCGGCGCGTCTGACCCGGGCATTCCCCGCCGGCGAGCTGACGCGCAACCTGGCGGAAAAAGCCCTGGCGCAACTACGGGGTTAAAGCAGTGCTTTCCGTTTGTCGGGAAATCGCTATATATTCATGTATATAGCGATTACCCCTCAGTCCATGGAGCTGTGTTTCATGAGTAAGTGCGCACCTCGTTTTGCCCTGGCCACCCTGGCCACCTTCATGACCTTCAACAGTGCGTGGGCCGATGAGGTCCAGGTGGCTGTCGCGGCCAACTTCACCGCGCCGATCCAGGCCATCGCCAAGGATTTCGAAAAAGATACCGGGCACAAGCTGGTCGCCGCCTACGGCGCTACCGGGCAGTTCTATGCGCAGATCAAGAACGGCGCGCCGTTCGAAGTTTTCCTTGCCGCCGACGACAGCACCCCGGCCAAGCTCGAAAGCGAAGGCGACAGCGTCAAGGGTTCGCGCTTCACCTATGCGGTCGGCACCCTGGCATTGTGGTCGGCCAAACCTGGCTACGTCGATGCCAAGGGCGAGGTGCTGCAAAAGAATGCGTTCAAGCACTTGTCCATCGCCAACCCGAAAGCTGCGCCCTATGGCCTGGCTGCCACCCAGGTGCTGGACAAGCTCAAGCTGACCGAGGCGACCAAGGCCAAGCTGGTCGAAGGCCAGAACATCACCCAGGCCTTCCAGTTCGTGTCCACCGGCAATGCCGAACTGGGCTTTGTCGCCTTGTCGCAAATCTACAAGGACGGCAAAGTCACCGAGGGTTCGGCCTGGATCGTACCGTCCAGCCTGCATGAGCCGATCAAGCAAGATGCCGTGATCCTCAATAAAGGCAAGGACAGCGCCGCCGCCAAAGCCCTGGTCGAGTACCTCAAAGGCCCGAAAGCCGCTGCGGTCATCAAGTCCTACGGTTACGAAATCTGATGCCACTCGATGCCAGCGACCTGGGTGCCATCTGGCTGACCTTCAAACTGGCCAGTCTGACCACTCTTATCCTGTTGCTGGTGGGTACGCCCATCGCCTGGTGGCTGGCGCGCACGCGCTCGTGGCTACGCGGGCCGGTGGGCGCGGTGGTGGCCCTGCCGCTGGTACTGCCACCGACCGTGATCGGCTTTTACCTGCTGCTGGCCCTGGGGCCGAACGGCTGGATCGGTCAGACCACCGAGGCGCTGGGGCTGGGCACGGTAGTGTTCAGCTTCAGTGGCTTGGTGATTGGTTCGGTGATCTATTCAATGCCCTTTGTCGTGCAACCGTTGCAGAACGCCTTCAGCGCCATCGGCGAACGCCCATTGGAAGTGGCGGCTACCCTGCGGGCCAGCCCCTGGGACAGCTTCGTCCATGTCGTGCTGCCGCTTGCCCGCCCCGGTTTCATTACCGCCAGCATCCTCGGCTTTGCCCATACCGTGGGTGAGTTCGGCGTGGTGCTGATGATCGGTGGCAACATTCCCGACAAGACCCGTGTAGTGTCGGTACAGATCTTCGACCATGTCGAAGCCATGGAATACCTGCAAGCGCACTGGCTGGCTGGCGCCATGCTGGTATTCTCGTTCCTCGTGCTGCTGGCGCTGTACTCCAGCCGCCAGGGCAAATCGGCCTGGAGCTGAGCCTTGCACAAGATGATTCATGCCCGGCTCAAGGTCGCCCGTGACAGCTTCGCGCTGGACGTCGACCTGCAATTGCCTGGCCGCGGTATCAGCGCCCTGTTTGGCCACTCGGGTTCGGGCAAGACCACCTGCCTGCGCTGCCTGGCCGGCCTGGAACGGGCGTCCGAGGCCTATATCGAGGTCAACGGGCAGATCTGGCAGGATTCGCGGCGCAACCATTTCGTTGCCCCGCACCTGCGCCCGGTCGGCTACGTGTTCCAGGAGCCCAGCCTGTTCCCGCACCTGAGCGTCCACGGCAACCTGACCTTCGGCTGGCGCCGCATTCCCGCCCAGGCACGCAAGGTCAGCCTCGAGCAGGCCTGCGCGCTGCTGGGCATCGGGCACTTGCTCGAACGCAAGCCCGGTACTCTTTCTGGTGGCGAAGCGCAACGCGTCGGCATTGCCCGCGCCTTGCTCAGCAGCCCGCAACTACTGTTGATGGACGAACCCCTGGCGGCCCTCGACGGCCCGCGCAAGCGCGAGATCCTGCCGTACCTTGAGCGCCTGCACAGTGAACTGGAAATCCCGCTGATCTATGTCAGCCATGCCCAGGATGAAGTGGCACGCCTGGCGGATCATCTGGTGCTGCTGGAACAGGGCAAGGTCCAGGCCAGCGGCCCGATTGCCGCCACCCTCGCGCGCCTCGACCTGCCGCTGGCCCAGGGCGACGATGCCGGGGTGATCATCGAAGGCCAGGTCAGCAGCTATGACAGCCACTACCAGTTGCTCGGCCTGCAACTGCCAGGCAGCACCCTGGAACTGCGCCTGGCCCACGAACCACAGGCGCTGGGCACGCCATTGCGGCTCAAGGTCCAGGCACGGGATGTCAGCCTGAGCCTGGCCGAAGATGCCAGCTCGAGCATCCTCAACCGGCTGCCGGTGCGGGTTAGCGGTCATCAACCGGCAGACAACAGTGCCCACGTCCTGGTCAGCCTCGATGCCGCCGGCAGCGTGCTGTTGGCCCGCATTACCCGCTACTCGGCCGACCAGTTGGGCCTGCACAACGGCCAGCAACTGATGGCACAGATCAAGTCGGTGGCACTGCTGGGCTGATCGCGCGGTCCATAGTACAGATTCTGTCAGCGGACTTGTGCCATGGACGAAACCACCCTCCCCGCCAGCCTGCACTACGTCGAAGACAGCCAGCCAGGCCTGCGCCGCAAAACTCTGCGCGGACGGTTCGTCTATTTCGATGACTGCGGCCAACGCATCAACGACCCGGCCACGCTAGAACGAATCAAGGCCTTGGTCATTCCCCCGGCCTATACCGATGTGTGGATCTGCGCCGACCCGCAAGGCCATATCCAGGCCACCGGGCGCGATGCCCGTGGCCGCAAGCAGTACCGCTATCATGCTCGCTGGCGCGATTTTCGTGACAGCCACAAGTACGCCCGCATGCAAGCCTTCGCCAGCCTGCTACCCAAGCTGCGCAGCCAGCTGGACAGCCACCTGGCACGCCCCGGCATGGACCGGGAGAAAGTCATGGCCCTGGTCGTCAGCCTGCTCGACACCACCCTGATCAGGGTCGGCAATCGCCAGTACGCCCGCGACAACAATTCCTTCGGCCTGACCACCTTGCGTAACCGCCACGTCAAGGTTCAGGGCATCGCCATCCGCTTTCGCTTTCGTGGCAAGAGCGGCATCGAGCACCAGGTGACCCTGCGCAACCGGCGCCTGGCCAACCTGATCAAACGTTGTATGGACCTGCCCGGCCAGGACCTGTTCCAGTATCAGGATGAACAAGGCAATCGCCACAGCGTCGGCTCGGGCGACGTCAACGCCTACCTGCAACAATTGACCGGCAGTGACTTTACCGCCAAGGACTACCGCACCTGGGCCGGTAGCGCGCTGGCCCTGAGCCTGTTGCGCAAGCTGCAATGGCAGCCAGAACCGGAAGCACGCCGGCAGATCGTCGACACCGTCAAGCAGGTCGCCCTGCGCCTGGGCAATACCCCCGCCGTCTGTCGGCGCTGCTACATCCACCCGGCCCTGCTTGAATGTTTTGCCCGCGGGGAACTGGCCAACCTGCCGCGAGCACGCAAACGCAAGGGCCTGGACGTAGAGGAAGTGCGCCTGGCGTCGTTCTTGAAAAGCCTTTGTCCCCCTTGAAAATCGATACAAAAGACCTCAGTTCTCATATCATGCAGAGAAATTTCCCATATTCGCTCAAGCCCCCTATGCTTGCGGGTGTGAGCAGCGTTCGTTGCCACGAAATGCTCATTCGCCCCTTTGGGCACCTGCGACTAAAGACTCACTACAGATTATGTGTTCGGGGGAATTAATATCCGCCGAAAGCGTCTTTAATGAAGGAAAAGAGGGACGCGCTCAGCGCGCTCCCGGCTTGTGCGGGTACGGCCCGCAAAGCAACTTACGTTACCAAGGAGATATACATGCTGATACTCACCCGCAAGGTTGGCGAAAGCATCGTCATCAACGATGACATCAAAGTCACCATTCTGGGCGTCAAAGGTATGCAAGTGAGAATTGGCATCGATGCGCCTAAAGATGTTCAGGTGCACCGCGAAGAAATTTTCAAGCGCATTCAGGCCGGCAGCCCGGCACCGGAAAAAGGGGACAGCCACCACGAGTAACACTCGCTGACTCAAGCCGCACGGATGCGCTTGACCCTGACCCCGTCAACCCTGGTGGTGGGCCACAATGGCTTTATGACGACTCGGGTGGGCGGAGCAATTCGTTGACCTTGGCAATCAACGTGGGGATATCGAAGGGTTTATCGAACACTGCCGCGAACAACTCAGGACAATCCCATCCCTCATGCGCCTGAGCGCCGCTGATTAAAATGACCGGCAGACACTGCAGTTGCGCGTTCTCGCGGATTTTCATCGCCAGCTCCTTGCCATTGAGCCTGGGCATCATGTAATCGGTGATCACCAGTTCAAAGCGTGTGCGCGCCAACGCCTCCAGTGCCAATTCGCCATTGCCGACCTTTACAACGTCAAAACCCTCATCTTCCAGAAGCATCCCCAAAATACTGGCAATCAGGTACTCGTCGTCAACGACCAGAATCGTACTCATGACCGTCCAGCCTGCAGGCTCACGTGCCCGCCACGGGCGTCGGAGTGCCGGAAAGCACCGCGGTGGCCTGCGTGAACGCTTTTTTCAGATCGATCCCGTGATCGCTGATGATCAATTCCAGTAGCGCCGGGTCGTAGTCGCTGTCGCGCACTTTGAGAATCGACAGCAAGCGCTTGAGCTCCGAATCCAGTTCGACAAAGCGCATCAATAACAGGTTGTCGACAATACTCGACAGATCCGGCGCCGGTGCATTGATTTCCGAACCGAAGATATCGCGCATCTCCCACGTTGCCATGACACTGACATCGCGGGCTCGCAGCTCTCCGGTCAACCCCCGGAAGAACTCGTTGAGCCGTGCCGGATAGGTGGCCAGCCGGGTAAAGGCCCCAAGGCTATCAATAAACACACGTCGAATACCCTGCGCCTGAACCTGGTGCAGCAGCCGCGTGCCGACCTCATCGAGCAGCCCCTCGGTGGTCGGCTGCCACGCGATATGCAGCGCACCCGTGCGCTCCATGGCCAGGAAATCGTGCCCCAGGGCACTGGCCTTCAGGCGCAAGCGCGGGGGTGTTTCGTAGAAACCGAAATGCAGCCCGGGCTCCTCCACAGTGGCTGCGGCGAGAAAATTCACGCCCAGGGAGGTTTTACCTATCCCGGATGGGCCCATTACCAAGGTCATCGAGCCGCCAGGCAAACCGCCGCCGAGCAATTCATCGAGGACCTTGATCCCACTGGCAACCCGGCCCAACTCGCCACTGCCCATACCACTGGGGTAGCTATACAGCGACTCAAGACGCGGGTAGACCTGCATGCCGCCCTCGGTGATCTTGCATTCATGCAGACCCGACAAGGCACCACTACCGCGCGTCTTGAGGACCTGGACGCTGCGCACCGAACGATTGCCAATCAATGCTTCATTCAGCTCGATCACGCCGTCGACCATTGTGTGCTCAGGGCTGCCGTTATCCAGCCGTGAACTGGTAAGAAACACAACCGTACAGCCCGCAAATGCCGCATGGCCTTGCAGCCCGGCAATGAACTTCTTGGTATCCAGCGCTGTTTCGGCCCTTGACCTGGCCGTGAGCAAGCCATCGACAATCAGCAACGACGCCTGATGACGGCTGATTTCGCCACGCAGCAGTTTGACCACCGGATCCAGGCCTTCGCTTTCCAGCGTATCGAAGGCACTGATGAACTGGATCTGCTGGCCTACCAGTGCAGCATCATAAAAGCTCAAGGTCGAAAGGTACTGAAACAGACGCTCGTGAGATTCGCTCAACAGCGTGGCGACCAGCACGCGTCCACCCTGACGGACATGGTTGAACGCCAACTGGTTGGCCAGAATGGTCTTCCCCGACCCCGGACGCCCCTGAACAATGTACGAGGCGCCAGCAATCAGCCCGCCTTTGAGCAGCGCGTCGAGACCATCAATGCCACTTGCAAGACGTTTGAGTTGTTCCACGATACGCGCACCTGCTCAGTTCGTCGTAGCAATGTCCGGCTGGAAGGCCGGCAGGTACAAGGTCATGCACGTGCCCTCACCCGGGACGCTGGCAACCTTGACTGCGCCATTACTCTGCTTGGTAAAACCGTAGACCTGGCTCAACCCCAGTCCGGTTCCTTTGCCGAAGGCCTTGGTGGTGAAAAACGGTTCAAATATCCGCGGCAACACACTAGGCGCGATGCCTCGACCATCATCGCTGACGTCCAGCTGCACGAAAGTCCCATGCAAGTCTTCGACCTCGCCGTCCAGCTGACAGTTGCATCCGCTCAGGCAGATCACACCTTGATTGTCCACGGCATCACGGGCATTGAGGATCAGATTGAGCAGGACCATCTGCAATTGCCCGCCATCGACTTCGATATCGTGCAGGCCCTCCTCCAGCTGAACCTGCAATTCGACACCCTTGGGCAATGCATGGACCAGTAGCAGACGAATCGACTCAACCAGTGTCGACACCTGCACCCTTCCCGCCTTCAAGGCCTTGTAGCGGGCAAAGCTGAGCAACTGCTGGGTCATTTGCGTACCCCGCTCGCCGGCATCGAGGATGTGCTCAAGCAAACGCTGACTGCGTTGCGGGTCGCTGCTGTTGAGGGCCAGTCGCGCCGAACCGATGATGATGGTCAGCAAATTGTTGAAGTCATGGGCCATCCCCCCCGTCAACAAACCGAGGGCTTCAAGTTTCTGCGACTGGAACAACTGTGCGCGCATGGCATCGAGCTGCAAGGCGGCTTCACGGCGATCGGTGATATCCCGGGTGATCTTCGCCAGGCCGATAATTTCGCCATCCGCCGAGCGGATCAAATCCAGTGCTGCCAGAGCCCAGAAACGTGTACCGTCCTTTCGCACGCGCCAGCCCTCGTCCTGGGCAACACCAGTGCGCAGGGCGCGCTCGAGCAATACGGCAGGTTTGCCTTCAAGTCGGTCCTGCTCGGTGAAAAACAACGAGAAATGCTTGCCGATGACTTCCGCGGCGGTCCAGCCCTTGATCCGCTGGGCACCTGCATTCCAGGAAACCACATGACCGTCCCGATCGAGCATGTAGATGGCGTAATCCACAACCGCCTGCACCAGTTGCTCGTAACGACTGGCCTGCATGCTGTGCAAATCCGAGCGATCAGAAGAACTCATGGCAGCTCCACGCAAACCACAGTTGTATTCAAGCATAGACAGCCAACACCGCGCGCAATTCCAGTGGCGTGACAAATCTGTTCCGACGCCAACGACAGAAGCCATTGAAGGCGTCGGCGATTGATTGCTCAAACGCCAGAGAAGGCCGGTCCAGCCACCTTCCCGGCGGTTGACTCAAATATAACGATGAGTTATAAAGCTCGCTTGATTGCGGAGAGAATGCGTTTTCTCCAGGGCTTGTATCCAACAACGCGCCCCGGTCGCCAGACCCTTTCAAACCTGTGCGAGTGTGGTGGAATTGGTATACACAGCAGACTTAAAATCTGCCGGCGTGAGCCTTGCGGGTTCGAGTCCCGCCACTCGCACCATCTTCTGAAAAAGGCGCCTTCGAGGCGCCTTTTTGCTGTCTGCGATTCCTCTTCCCCTGGCGCAAAGGCAGCAACCAGCTGCTAAGGTAAAATTGCCCTATAACAAAGGAAGGCGACCATGCGCTATACCCTGTTCGACAGCCAGCGGGATGTGATCATTTTACTGGCGCGGATCTTGTTGATGATCCTGTTCGTCATGTCCGGCTGGAGCAAACTGACCGGATTTGACGGTACGGTGGACTACCTGGCGTCACTGGGCGCCCCCATGCCCACGGTCGCAGCCGCGGTCGCGGTAATCATGGAGTTCTTCGTCGCAATCCTGCTGATTCTGGGTTTCTACACGCGGCCGTTAGCCTTCCTGTTCGCCTTGTTCGTGATCGGCACCGCGGTGATCGGCCACCCGTTCTGGACCATGGTCGACCCGGCGCGCGCAGCCAACAGCGTGCAGTTCTTCAAGAATCTGAGTATTTGTGGGGGCTTGCTGTTGCTGTCTGTGACTGGCGCTGGCAGGTTCTCGGTGGATGGGCGCTAGTTCGGCCACGCGTGACTACAGGTCATCCAGTGGATCGACGCCCTCGTCCCAGTCCACCTCATCCAGGGCGTCGACTTGCTCGTCGTCCTGGGGATCGAACAAGGGGTCAACTTCGTCCTGCTGTGCAGGGTCGAGGTCGTAGAAGTCATGATCGAGCAAGTGATCGTGTTCAGGCTCGTGGATATCCAGCTCGTCGTGCATCTTCAGTTCCTGCAGCAGCGCTGTTGGTAAAAAGGGACGCCTGTATAAGCCAGGGGATTCGAATCGTCAACGTCAGGAAGCGAGCATGAAATACCTGTTGATCTTTATCGCCAGCCACCTCGCGACCTACTATGCCGTTGGAAGCATTATCGAGCATCGTCTTCAGGATCTGGCCGAAGACCTTCGGCATAGCCCCAACGCCCCCACCCAAACCCAGTACTTCGAAGACGTGCGCCTGCATGCGCGGCACTCCAAGATCGAATACTGCGCGGTGCTGGGCACGCTCCTCGCGGCGCTACTATCACTGCTGGTGTGGGTGCTGAGTTAAGTTACCGGTCATCCGCCACTCTAGCGAATCTACCTAGCTTTGCTGCCGAAGCAAAGCGGCATTGGCCTGACGCACCATGTCCAACCATTCACTGGCACTGACTGAACCCGAACGCTCCAATCGCTCCGCTGCGATCAATGCCTGATCATAAGCAGCTTCCTGAAGCACACCCTCGCCCAGGAAACTGGCACGCCATTGCAGAATCGCAACAGCCCCTTTCTTGTCATCCATCCCCATCCCCAAATAGCACTGGTTACCGGCAGCAATCCGGGTTGCCGCCCACGCGGCGGCGAGGATACACAATAGCGATAGATCTGAGAATAGTTAGCATTATCGTTAATGGCATTTATATGACAGCCGGTTACTTTCTTCAACTCATCCACGTGCAGCAAAGAAACGGATACTCCGAAATCGGGCAGAGAGTAATCACGAGGTAGTGTTCATACCTCTGGTCGCCTGCCTCGCCACTTTGTTGCAGCAACCCAAATGGATGACTAATAGTTAGATGTCTGCCTGGGGAGGCACAAAAAAATGCAACCACGATTCGTTATTGTTCCGGCGGTGCCGATAGAGCAGGAATCCTTCCGCACTGGCACCCGCTTTTACGCGACAACCGTATCTGGCGGCTTCGATATTTACGACAATCAGGAAAAGATACGGCTGAAACCCAGCTACACAGGCAAGGAAGACGCAATGGTGCACTGCGCTCGAATGAACGCCGAGCACGATGCGAGCCCGGTGAACGGTCCCGCATACTTGATGCAGATCTAGCGCAAAGGCATTCAGCGCCACGTAATTGCGAATACGCAAACCGTGGCGCTGTGCGTTTCTCGCGCCGCGAGAAACAGGTCTTACCTTGGCCAATATGAATCAGTTGACCGGAACCAGCCGCTCGCGCTGAGCGGCGCTCAAATCATCAATGAAACCTATTTTCAACTCGTCTGAGTTCTTGACCAGCGGCTGACCCATATCGGCTGATGCGTGCTCAGGAAGCTTGTACATTGCCCCCGTGAGCGGATCGACAATAAGCATACCGATCAAACCACCGATCAGAATGTTGCCCCAATACCAACCGCTCAGACTGGAGTCCAGCTCGATACTCTTATCCGGGTAGCCGTCCTTTTTGAAGTGCAGCTTATAGGTCTGACCGGAGAAGTAGCCACTGCCCGACTTCAGGGTGACCGTACTCGGAGTGTTGCCGGTGTGGACCAGCGCTCCATCTTCGTCGGTAATTTCGAACGTGGCGCCTGGCGGTGCGCTCGAGACCGCCACTGGATAGCGCGATTCGCCGACAATGCTGGCGCAACCCTGAATTCCCACACATGCTGCAACTATCACTGCCCCAACCATCTTCCGAAACGTCATCAATACCGCTCCATTGCGCCTTCATTGGCCGGACCGGGGATCGGCCCGCGGCGATTCTACAGAAGAAATGGCAATACGCCACCACTCACTTTCTGGTCGAAATCCGCCACAATGCCCGGCATTCATGCCGAGAGGCAGCAGTCAAAATAACGCTGATCAGGATATGCCCCTGCAATCCTGTGTCATGACACATTCAGTGGTTTTTCAGAGCAGGACGCCCATGCCCACTATTGACTGGCTAGAAAATCATATGACCTATTGCGACACTTTCGCTCGATGGGTTCACCAGCAATTCCATTACGAATTTGAGGATTTGCCACTAGCGCAGTGGCAACAAGAATTCGCTGAAGGCCAGCGCAATGACAGATGGAAATGCCTGATCGCCCTGGATCACGATCAGCTACTGGGAGGGGCCGCCCTCGCGACTGACGACCTGTCCTCCCGTCCCGACCTTGGCCCTTGGCTCGCTTGTGTGTTCGTTACCCCTTCGGCAAGGGGGACGGGAATTGCCGAGCAGCTGATCGAGGGTATTGGCTCCCACGCACAGGACGTAGGCATCAAAACCTTGTATCTGCACACCAGTGATCAGCGGGCTTACTATGCCAAGCGTGGCTGGACCGAGGAAGAGCAGTTCAAGGCCTGGGGCAAGGAACAATGGATAATGTCACGCGCTATTCGCTGACAGGTCAGAGATAGATGCAAAAAGCCCAGCGCTAAACTGGGCTTCTGGCTCACCAACCATCATCTATGCCTTTGAACACATAAGCGCAGCATCAAGCAGCCTTCCATGGTCATACCAGGCATCCCTTTGATAGGCAGAGAATGAATGATGCGTCCCTGAACTCTTGACTTCGACAAGGCCCGTAGCCTCATTGGGATCAGTGCTATCAAGAAAAAATTTGACCGAACCATTTTGCTCTAGCGTATAGGTTTTCGAACCCACTGGAAGCTCATCTTTCACACACACCAGATAATCTGGTGGACTCTTCGCGGTCGTACCAGAGGTATGATCACGCCCCATTCGGATATCAGGATTTTGTGCACAACCTGCAAAAAACAAGCTGAAAAACAACAAAAGCATCATGCCACTTGCGCCAGAATCCGATGCCGCTACTTTCGCCGAGCCTTTCATGTGACGCCCTCCGACACCCCATTAAAATTCATGGATAGTTACGGACAAGCACAACCCTTTTTTAATTATTAATCCGCGCTCAAGGTCAAATTACTACACCACCTGTAAATATTAGCCGCACCGGGGACTGACAATGTTACAGTTCGCTATACTTATTAGTGTGAATATGAATTAGGTAGACTGGCCAGCCAGTCCCGGCATTTCCAACGCTCGAGGCTGGAGCAGCGCCCGCAGCTGCTCAGGGACCGGTATAACTTCTCTGCTAACCGGCGAAATGCAAACGTGAGTAAGGCTGGAGGTAAAGGCCAAAATACCTGATGCGACATTACCCTCGACCAGAAATGTGAATGAGTGACGCCCAACACTGGAAACACTTACCTTCATAGAAAGTTCTTCATCCCAGGTAACGGGATGAAGAAACTCTAGCGAGAACGCTCTGGCGGGAGGCAGTATATCAAAACCAAACAGGGTTCTTAATCCAGGACCGGCAAGCCAAACGCTCAGCGCATCATGAACAGCCTCAATAACGAAGTACGAAAACCTGGGTGTATAGACAATCCCTTCCGGGTCGCAGTCACCGAATAACACCTTCCTTTTAACAATCACTGTGTTCGGCACAACATCAATCCTTAATATTGAGCGGCAGCGCGCGCTGCCACTAATTCAAAAATCGCACAAAAATCAGCTCCGGATCTCCAGGATCAAGATTCTCTATGGTGCCGCTGTGCTGATAACCAAGCTGTATCAACAATTGTCGCATAGGCCTATTGGACGCGTTGGTGGACGTAAAAATCTTTTCCGCAGCAGCGTGTTGTTCCAGATGAGCCATGATTTTCCTGCCGACTCCAGAACGTCTTACATCGTTTGAAACGATCACCAGAGGGATAAACCATTCGCCGAAAAAGCTCTGATCCAGGCAACCGTAACCTATCACGACACCAGGATCGCTGGCCTTGCAGGCGACCCAACATTCGCGTGATGCTACCGCCTGTTCAATGTAGGCTCGGCGGCGGCGATCTTTTTCAGCAATTAGGTCCATACGCAGCAAGCAACTGATATCGCTTACTACAGCTTGCCTGACGTGCCAACGCCTGGACCTCTCGCCGTCAGGGTTCTGTTTGCACATCTCGACTCCGCCACTCGATGGCAACAGCAACCCCCGCCAGCAGAATAGCCAGCGTGTATGCAAACAGGCCGAGATTAATCCCCAGGATCATTTTTTCTGAACCGTCTGTGAGCACCATCGAACCACCGTACCCATCGCGGAGCCAGTAAGCCATTAAAAATCCGCCGGTTACAAACACCGTGAGAAGGCTAGCTAGCTTGAGGTTATCTTTGCCCCACACGAGCCAGACACTGAAGGCTCCAATCGCGGTGTTGGTAAATAATTGCCAAGTCTCATGCAGACGGGCGTGGGGCTCCCATGCCTGGTTGAAAACATGGGTGTCATTGACCTCAAGGACGGGTACGACCACAGCGTAAAAGACAATTCCAACTGTCACCAACAGCTTCGCGAGCATCTACAACCTCCTTGTCCGTGGTTTGGGCGTTACTTGCCCTTCCCCGCACTGTAGCGTGGTGTCGACAGGTGATCCAGATGCAAAGGCCCAGCATGCTGAGTGATTAACCAGGCCTGCCATGCGCCCCTATTCCAGGTGCGCGCATGAAAGCTTGATCGTCTTAGCTTTGACCATCTTGCACAGTGACCCGCACGCCAGTAGCCACAATCTCGTACTCAGTTTCGGAAATTTTTTTCACGTCACCACCAAATTGCATTTCGAAGTGCTTCAGGCCTTCATGTCGAATCATGCCATTTGAGGAGCGTTCAACGGTCTCGTCCTGATAAATGTTAATCACGTAGTCAACATTATCCGTGCCAACTCCAACTATTTTTCCAACATATTTATCTGCCATGTCCGACCCCTGGAGTGAATCTTCAAATAGCGGGTGCTGACAGATCAACCCACACCATTGAACAGCTTAGTTCACCATGATGTTGGCCTGTGCGTGAGCGTGTTCGTTGAGGAGGAATAAGACCAGGTGCGGCAGGCTCACGATCAGTCCTTGGGAAGACCCACCGCCTTGGCAGCAGCGGCGCCAATCTTGGTCAGTTCCGGGGCTGGAGGTTACGGCCAAGGTGACTTATAGCTGGTAGGGCTGGGGTACGCGTATTTCAGCTGGGCTGGTGGTCGACCCAATGGGATCGACGGCGCCCTGCCGTACCGCCTTGGCTCGCGCGGCAGGTAGTGACAAGCCCGATCGAGTTGATCGCCGCACCCAGACAAAAACACCTACTGATAGCACGTGTTTTGCTGGGCGGGTGGGTGCGCAGATGATCAGGCTACGGCGTTTTTCAGCACCTCGACGATGCGTATCTGCTGCTGAACTGACAGCCCTCCCCACAGTGGTAGACGCATCAGTCGCTCCGACTGCTGCTCGGTGACTGGCAGGTCACCATGGGTGCGCGCGTAGCGCTGCCCGGCAGGAGAACCATGCAATGGGACATAATGAAAAACAGCGTGTATATCGTTTTTCTTCAGCTCGGTCAGCACGTGACGACGGTCAATCTCGGGCGCCAGCAGCACGTAGTACATATGGGCATTGTGTTGGCAGTCAACTGGAATGAATGGCCGCCGCAGCAGGTCTTTTTGTTCCAGTGGTTGCAGCAGGTCATGGTAGCGCTGCCAGATCGCCAGGCGGTCGTCAGTGATTCGTTCGGCTTCCTCCAACTGCGCCCAGAGGAACGCTGCGATCATCTCCCCAGGCAAGAATGACGAGCCCACTTCTTGCCAGGTGTATTTGTCCACCTCACCGCGGAAAAAGCGGCCACGGTCTGTACCCTTCTCGCGGATGATCTCTGCACCCTGTACCAGTGTTGGGTCGTTGACCAGCAACGCGCCGCCTTCGCCAGAAATGACATTCTTGGTTTCATGGAAGCTGTAGGCACCCAGGTCGCCAATGCTACCCAGCGCGCGGCCTTTGTAGGATGCCATGATCCCTTGGGCAGCATCCTCCACCACTTTCAGACCGTGGCGTGCGGCTATCGCCATGATGGCGTCCATTTCGCAGGCAACGCCTGCATAATGAACCGGCACGATGGCGCGGGTACGTGACGTGATGGCGGCCTCGATCAGGCGCTCGTCGAGGTTCAGGGTGTCCTCGCGAATGTCCACGAACACCGGCACTCCCCCGCGCAGCACAAAGGCATTGGCCGTTGAGACGAAGGTGTACGCAGGCATGATGATTTCGTCACCCGGCTGAATGTCCAGCAGCAGGGCAGCCATTTCCAGGGCGGCGGTGCAGGAGTGGGTGAGCAAGGCCTTTTTGCAGCCGCTCTTGTGTTCCAGCCATTCGTGGCAGCGCTTCGTGAAGGGGCCGTCGCCTGCCAGCTTGTTGCCGAACTTGGCTTCGGCGATGTAGTACAGTTCTTTGCCAGTCATGAACGGACGGTTGAACGGAATCTTTTCAGTCATGGGTTAGTACCTTTTAACTTAGGATGCCCGTCGAAGCTGCACTCGGAACATCAGCTTGTAATTATGTCGAGTGTAGGCGCTGCGGCCTTGTCATACGCCTGTAAGCTCGTTTCAGGTTGCCAGTTTACGACCTTGATTTCGCGCAGCATGAAGGACCTTCAGCCCCACTCGATGAGCCACAGTTTGATGCGCATGATCACTTGAAGCTCACTGGAGGTAGCGGTGTCCACCGTAGCTATTCTGGCTGGCGCACGGGCTCACGGAAACCAGGAGTGGTCAGCATGGCGTTGGCCGCTTGGGAAACACGAAGTATCGAAGCAGCAGATAAAGTATGCCGGCCACGGCAAAAATGGCGAAAATTTGCACCAGTTGATGAGGGTACCCCAGCACATCGTGAAACACATAAAGGATTCCAATCTGCGTGGTGTAACCAATCGCATGGGCAATGCAGTAACGAAGTAGTCCGTGCGGCGCACTTCCTTCATAGGAAAACGAATAGCGTGCATGTCCAAAATAGGCCATGGCGGCGGCCACCGGGTACATGATCGCGACCACTGTCTTGGGGTCGAACCAGAGCCAGGTCAATAGCAGGTAGATCAAGTAACCGCGCAGGTTGTTGAGTACACCGACGATGCCATATCGAACGATCGGGTACCGTGCACCTTTTCGAAACAGATTGACGAGGCGCCAGTGGCCAACACTCATGAGCCTCAGGCCTGGTGTGTATTGGCGTACGCCACGAGATCATCGAGGGTCTGCAACTGGTCTACCTCGGCATCGTTGTTTGCGATGCCATAGGCGTCCTGTACGGCCAGTACGATGCTGAACAGGCCCAGCGAGTCAACGCCTTGTTCGGTGATGCTCATCTCTGGACGCAGGCTTTCCGGTGCCTCGATTGCCTTGGCTTTGCGGATGACGTCGACGATATTCTCACGGGTGACGGGCATTTCGTGTTCCTTGTGTTCTGTTATGTAGTGCTGCTGCGCGCACGCCGGGACGCCGCCGGTTGAGGCCAAACAGCTTTTTTCTAGCGCGGAGCCTATCATAATGCCTGCTTGGCACTGAAGTAGATTTGCCCCAGCCGGTGGTCATCCAGCATTACGTCTGCACGGGTCAAACGCGTTCCCAGCGTTTGCCTCAGTATGACTGTGGCGCAGGTCAACGCTTCAGGCAGAGGCCAGCTCGGGCTGTCCCAGCGACAGAAAACCCATTGCGTACCTGCGGGCTTTTCAAGCACAGCCAAATGCAAGGCCTTGTTCATTGAAACCAGTTTTTCGATGCTGTTGTAGTCGGAACGGTCGTCGGTCAGTTGAATGCTTCTGGCATCGCTGTCGATCTGGCAATAGCTGGTAACTACCGACTCGTCGTACGGTGTGCGTTGCTCCGGCACACCTGGTGCTGCAGTGATCCGAGCCTGCAGCCGTTCGTTGCCTACCGCAAGCTTGATGATCGCAATGTCAGCGGCGTCAGCTTTGCGGGCGTTTTCTGCAGGTTCGATTTCAAGTTGCAAGTGGCTGGTGGCCATGCGCTGGATGAGAAATTCGACGTCGCATATTTCACCCAGATGCTTTTGTCGAATGATCTGCATTGTATGATTGAAAATATCCGGCCCCTGGATATATTCCCGCTCACCTTTGAACCCCACCTTGAGCATGTAGCGCTCCATCAGTTAGTCCCCTTCAAGTAACGGGCCATGTTCACGCGGTGGTTGACGGCGAAGTTGCCCGACATCACCGCGCCGGGCGGAACATCGGCCACCACTACCGCGCCCATCTTGATCTGTGCACCTTCGCCCACGACCAGCCCCTGTGCGACAGAGGCCGAGGTACCCACCCACACTCGGTCTTCCAGCCGGCTGCGTCCGGCAATCACAGAGTTGCCCGAGACGACACACGCCTTACCTACATGAGCGCCATGGCCGATGTTGGTCATGATGCCAACTTGGCTGTGCGGGCCAATGAAGGTGAAACGACGAAACAGTGACTTGGCAATCACCGCGCCGGAGAGGACCTGGCAACCCTCGCTGATCGTAACCCCGCCGGCATGGCTGACCCGTAAGAGCCGACCGTCTGCCTGGCGAAGGGTCAACAGACCTTCGGCGCCGATGACCACGTTGGCAGCGATCTCGACATCGTCGCCGAGCTCGCAATAGTCTTCGATGACACTGTGGGCCCCGATTACCACGCGATTACCCAGTTTCGTTTTGGGTGATACCACCGCACTTGGGTGGATGCGGCAATCTTCGCCGATGCCGAAGTCCATCTGGGGAAGGATGTCGCCGCTAACTTTGAGTCTCAGGTAGAGCTCGAAGAAGGTGTGGCGCGGGTCATCAGCGATGATGATTGCCTTGCCGGTGTCGGCCAGTTCGACAGCCAGCGCGGGTGGGCAGACCACCGCTGAGATGTGCGGATTCTTCGCAGCCTTCTGCAGATAATGAAGCGCCTGACAGTACACCAGGCTGCCCGGAGTGATAGTGTCAACTTCATCAAGCGTGGCGAAGCTGCCGCTTTTTACGATGGCAGCGGCAGCAAAGTGATCGCAGATGTGAAAGCGGTAAGCAGGGTCGTGACGAGTTGACATCAGAGCCTCTCTTCAAAAACCGAAAATTGTTCAATGCTGCTGGCTTCTTCCACCAATCGTCCCAGGTACTCCCCCAGCACGCCCAGCGCCAGGAGTATGTTGCCGCTCAGGAACGACACCAGCACCGCTAACGAAGCCCAGCCGGGAGCAGAATGGTCGCCGATCAACGTCTGGATAATGACCCAGCCGGCATAGGCGATACTCAGCAAGCTGATTATCACCCCCCAGCCGATCATGAAACGCAGCGGTATGTAGGAGTGGTTGATGACCAGGTACGACAGCGTCTTGATCAGTTTGGCCACTGAATAGGTGGACCCTTGGCCGTCCAGGCGAGAAGCATGCCGGATGGGTACATTGCAAACCAGCGATTGCGGCACCGATTTGAACAGCATCGCGGCGATGTGCGGGTGTGCGCCCTTGTAGGCCGTGAGCTTGCGCGCCACATCCAAGGTCATGCCGCGGAAGCTGGACAGGCCAATCGACTTGGGCTTGCCAATGATCTTGCCTGCGAGCTGCTGGTTGAGCCGAGAGCCGAGGTTGCGCCACCAGTGGTGCTGTTTTTCGGGGGCATTGATCTTGCCGATGACCACCCGCTTACCTGTTTCGAGTTGCTCGATGAACAGCGGCAAGTCTTCTGGAAAGCACTGCAGATCGTCATCGATGGTGAAAACGTAGCCCTTGCTGGCATAGCTCAAGCCACACAGCGTGGCATGCTGTTGCCCGAAATTGCGCGCCAGGCGAATGCACCTGACACGGGCGTCCTTTTCATGGAGCTCACACGCCACGCTCCAAGTGTCGTCCGGGCTGGCATCGTCGACCAGGATCAGTTCCCAGTTGTCGGTGAGAACATCAAGTTGCTGCGAAACCCGTTCATGGAAGGCATGCAAGGTTTCTTTGCTACGATAAACCGGCACCACGACACTGATGCCCAAGCGGCCACTGTGCGGCGTCGAAAAATTTTCGGAGGTTGGCATCATGGTGCTCTTCTGGCTTGGCAAGCGCGTGCGCTTTCTTCAATGTTGACGGGGACATACAAGAACTGCTCCCGCGCGTGGGTATATCCACCGGCTCCTTCCGCAGTTTTCCAAGACCCCGCCAGACGATAGCCTTCGGGGAATCGGACTCCCTGCTGCACTAGTGTTTCGGCGGGCAGGCTGCGCGGGCCATCAGGCTCCCAAACTACCCACGATGCAGCGATCGTCTGGCAGCTCACAGCCGCTAGCGCTGTGCTTGCTCGCTTGAGACTGCCGGGGTAGCCGCCGATGAACCACGCCTGGCCGATACTGTCGGCGCCCAACGCGAATACGATGCCTGGAGACTGGCCGGAAAGATCGACCATCGGCGTGCCGGGTTGCAAGCCGGCTGTGCGCGCCACCTGCACCGCGGCGGCAATGTACTGCGCAAAGCCGTCAGACAACATCAACGTAGCTCCATCCGGCCCTAGCGACAAAGCGCTGGTGTTGAGCCTCAAAGGTTGGGGCTGGCGGTAAGGCTTCTCGAGGCCACCGTGCAAGACAGTGGCCGCTATTGCCTGGATCACAAGCACCGCGGGTAGCAGGGGCTGCCAGGAGCCCCGCTGGCGGATCAACGGCGCCCACAAAGTCAATCCGGCGAGCAACCAGAAAATTGCGGCCTCCCCCCCGAATTGCCAGTAGTTCCCATTGCCACCAAATGCGTAGATATGCGGCGTCACCATGAACAGCGCGGCCACGACCCACTGCGCTGGGGTGATGCTCGCCAGTGTCCTGAGACGCCCGGTTGCCAGGTAAAACAGCAATGCGGCCAGTAACACGCTGAAGACCGACATGCCCGGGAAGCTCCCAAGGTGCGCAACCCAGTGGTTCTGGCCGAGCGCCAACGAAGCGGTGAAGGCGAAGACTACCACTAACAACGACAAGCCCAGATAGCGCCAACGCCGCTCTTTTGCAACCAGGCATCCCGTAACGGCGGCAACGGCGTGTGTTACCGCCAGCAGTATGTTCTCGGGCTCACCGTGCAGATCGAAACGGTCGATTCTCAGAATCTCGGCCAGCGTATACCCGCCGCCCATATCCTCGGTAAGTTGGATGCCCTTTTGAAGACGCGCCACGAACGTGGCGATAGAACCGTCGATCAACCAGGCGCTGGCCAACAACGGCACAAGGGCGCTGACGACAGCAAGCAGAGTCGGGCGCAAGGCACATCGATGCACAGCCAGCAGCCACGTGAGCACCGCCAGTGCCAGCGCCATCGCGGTGCTCGGCTTGGCCATGAAGGCCAGCCAGCCGCCGACACCGATCAGCATCCAGGCCAACGCGCTGCTCCGATACAGTTTTTTGTCAGCCATCAGTACGCCGATTGCAGCGATCATCAGCGCTTGCAGGGACAGGCTGTTGTAGCTCGGAGTCACCAGCCAGGTATGGAAAATCAAGAGTGCTGCGGATGCCAGGCCAGCACTCAGTGTCAAACTGAGGAGGCGCTGTCCGGCCTGGTATGGCGAGAGCGAATTGAGGAACACATGACACAACGCCCAGGCGAGGCCGAAGGTGATGAGAATGTTCGCTTGCCGCAAGGCAGCGATATCCCCCCCCAGCAGCTTGTAGAGCGGGTGGTAGACAAAGCCGAACTGGGTGGTGGAGCCACTGAAGAGGAACGGCTTGGAAATCCAGGTCAGATAGAAGCTTTCGTCAGTGAAGTCGATACCGTAGGCGCTGTACTTGAGCAGCCACCCCAGTAGCAGCAAGGTTGCGATCGCACACATCCCGGCCGACGCCCGTTGAAACAGTCTATCCACAGGCCCTGATTCCTTTTTTAATGTGATGATAGAGTTCGGTTCATGCTGGCAAAACGGAGCATTTTGCCCGTTACTTTACAGGTCGTCATTAATTTGTGCGGCCGACTCCTTCCAGGCAGCGGAATCCTTCCAATCCTACAAAAAGAATTTCCCTGAAAGATTGCTCTATATTGAGCTCGGACAATCGGCGGGCTTTGAAAGCGCGGAGCATGGAACTTGATGACCGGGGAGCACGAGCGTTCGCATTGCTCGATCAACTGCGTGCTCAAGAACCTGTTGATCTGTTGTGCTCGGTATTTGAAGTCCAGGCTTCGGTACGGATATGTGATACAGCGCCCGGTCACATCAGCTCAACGGTGGGTTGGCGCCCGCGGTGGCCGAGGAAATATTTAACGCGGTGTCCGGGATTAGTTGACCACAACATAATTCGGTAGGGCTGAGTTGCGGAACACTTTACTTTTCCAGCGCATAAAGAAAAACCCCGCAGACGCTAATCTGCGGGGCTTTCAATAATGGAGGCCGAGGTCGGAATCGAACCGGCGTAGACGGATTTGCAATCCGGAGCATAACCACTTTGCTACTCGGCCTCAAATGCCCAAGACCCTTCTGAAAGCGACCTCAAACATATACAACTCTTTAAGGAAACAACTCACTACAACCGCTATCCCCTTGAAAACGCTAGGCTTTTCAGCTGCCTCGTTTTCGATGGACGCAATTATGGACTCATTCGATTGAGCTGGCAACCCCTTGAATTCAAAAAGTTTATTTTTTTCTGTAAGGCCGCCTGAGGGGCCTTGGTACCGGGGTTCCACCGCAGGATCTGGAGTGACGCACGCCTGGGAAAGCGTCTTATCATACAAGCTATCTCCCCTACCCGCCTGATTAGCTGCCGTCGATGATGCAAACCGAACTGGACCTGTTCGACCCGCAAAGCCCGCTGCAACCGCAGTGGGTCGGCGCGCAGGCGGTAGTCTTGCCAGGCTTTGCCCTGCCACAGGTGCAGACGCTGCTCCCGGTGTTGCGTCAGGTCGTCGCCCAGGCACCGTTTCGCCATATGCAAACGCCAGGCGGGTTGAAAATGGCTATCGGGCTGACCAATTGCGGTGCACTGGGCTGGATCAGTGATCGTCAGGGTTATCGCTACAGTGCGGTCGATCCGTTGAGCAACCGTCCCTGGCCGGCATTGCCGCAAGTGCTGGTTGAGCTGGCCAATCGCGCGGCGACCCTGGCCGGGTTCACCGACTTCCAACCCGATGCCTGTCTGGTCAATTGCTATCGCCCCGGCAATCGCCTGAGCCTTCACCAGGACCGCGACGAGCGTGATTTTTCCCAGCCGATCGTGTCAGTGTCGCTGGGGTTGCCCGCAGTGTTTCTGCTGGGCGGACATGCCCGCAATGAACCCACCCAGCGTATTGGTCTACGCCACGGCGATGTGCTGGTCTGGGGTGGCGAAGACCGTTTGCGCTTTCACGGCGTGCTGCCACTCAAACCCGGCGCACATCCTCTGCTGGGCAATTTGCGGATCAACCTGACCCTGCGCAAAGCCGGATGAGCACCTGCGTTGCACCGCCCTGACTCAAGCTTTACAGTCTGGCCCTCCCTTCCCTGTAGAAATGGGAAGCGTTTCTCAGCCAAGACAGGAGTCGCGCTGTAAATGCAATGGATCATAGCATTCGCTACAGCCCTGGCCTTTTCACTGCCACTGGCCGCCAATGCAGTGCCTGAAGAAGCATCAGTGCAGGTTCCAGGCCCTCATGGACCACTGGTTGGGAGCCTGCTCACGACCTCGCGCAATGCTGCAGTGGTGATCATCATTCCCGGCTCCGGCCCCACTGACCGCAATGGCAATAGCCGTCAAATCGGCCTGACCCCCTAGACCTACAAGTTGCTGGCTCAAGGCCTGGCCGAACAGGGCATTGCCAGCCTGCGCATCGACAAACGAGGTATCCGCGGTAGCGCCGGGGCGGTTGCTGATCCTGGCCGGATCACGCTCGACGACTACGCCAGTGATGTAAAAGCCTGGGCAACATTGCTGCGCCAGCGCCTGCCGGATACTCCAGTCTGGCTGTTGGGGCATAGCCAGGGCGGCACCGTCGCCCTGCTGGCAGCGCAAGGCAATGCCGATATCCAGGGCCTGGTTCTTGCCGCCAGTGCAGGTCGCCGCCTGGATGCAGTGATCCTCGAACAACTGAAACGCGCCCCCGAATCCGCCCCTTTGGTTGCTCCCGCTTCGGCACTATTGCGCCGCCTGACGGCGGGTGAAACCGTGGACATTCAGAACCTCCCCCTCGCCCTGCAACTGATCTTTAACCGGGAGGCGCAAGCGATGTACATCAGTGAGCTGGCCCTGGACCCGGTACAGTTGATTGCCGACACCACCCAGCCAACGCTGATCCTGCAGGGAGGCCAGGACCTGCAGATCACTCAGGTCGATGCCCGATTGTTGAAGGCCGGCCAGCCCAATGCACAACTGCTGATACTTGAGCACGCCAACCATGTACTCAAGGACGTACCCGCCGGTGATCGGCAGGCCAACCTGACCGCTTACAGCAATCCGCGCCTACCACTGGCAGAAGGCCTATTGCCGGCAGTGAGCAGCTTTATCCTCAAATCCGGCAAGCAATAAACTGTATGTACATACAGATAAAACTTGCTAGCCCTGTCATTCCTGCGCATCCTATGCCTCACCCCAGCCATAGAATGACACTCCGCCGGTATGCGTCTGTTTCTCTGTGAAAAGCCCTCCCAGGCCAAGGATATCGCCAAGGTCCTCGGTGCCAACCGCCGCGGCGATGGCTGCTGGGTGGGGACTGACGTCACCGTCACCTGGTGCATCGGCCACCTGCTCGAAACCGCACCACCTGACAGCTACGACGCCCGTTACAAACGCTGGGTACTGGCCGACCTGCCGATCATCCCGAGCCAGTGGAAGATGCTGGTAAAACCGAAAACCGCCAGTCAGTTCAAGGCGGTCAAGCGCCTGCTGGGCGAAGCCCGGGAACTGGTCATTGCCACCGACGCCGACCGCGAGGGCGAGATGATCGCCCGCGAGCTGGTAGAACACTGCCGCTACCGTGGGCCGATCCGCCGCCTGTGGCTGTCGGCCCTCGATGACGCCTCGATCCGCAAGGCGCTGGCCGCGCTCAAGCCCGGCAGCGAGACCTTCAGCCTGTATCACTCGGCCCTTGGCCGCTCACGCGCCGACTGGCTGATCGGCATGAACATGAGCCGCCTGTTCACCCTGCTCGGGCGTCAGTCCGGTTATCAGGGCGTGCTGCCGGTTGGCCGGGTGCAAACTCCAACCCTGCGCCTGGTGGTCGACCGCGACCGCAGCATCGCCGACTTCGTGCCAGTGGCGTTCTGGGCCATCGATGTGGTGCTCGATAGCGACGGAACACGTTTCACCGCACAATGGCGCGCCGCCGAAGACACGTGCGACGATCAGGGCCGCTGTCTGAACCAGGCTCTGGCTCAACAGGCCGCTGCAGCCATGATCAATGCTGCCCATGCACGGGTGGTCAAGGTCGCTACCGAGCGGGTACGTGAAACGGCGCCCCTGCCCTTCGACCTCGGCACCTTGCAGGAGCTGTGCTCGAAAAAATTTGGCCTTGGCGCCCAGGAAACCCTCGACATCGCCCAAGCGTTGTACGAAACCCACAAGCTGATCACCTACCCGCGCAGCGACTGCGGTTATCTGCCGCTGAGCCAGCACGCCGAGGCAGCGGGCATCCTTGCTGCGTTGCTGCGCGCCGACCCGAGCCTGGCGCCACTACAAGGACACCTGCAGGCCCAGCGCCGGTCACGGGCCTGGAACGACGCCAAGGTCTCTGCTCACCACGGCATCATTCCCACTGCAGCGGTCAGTGATCCATCGCGATTACCGCCGAAATACAAAGCGGTCTACACCCTGATTCGCGCCCGTTATCTGGCGCAGTTCCTGCCTAACCACGAGTACGACCGCACCCAGGCCGACTTCGACTGCGCAGGCCAGGCCTTGCGCGCAGTGGGTAAACAGATCGTCGAGCCGGGCTGGCGCCGTGCCCTGCCTGAAGCGCTGACTCCGGCCAAAGGCCGTGAAGCGCCGGTGGCGCAAGTGTTGCCAACCTTGCACCAAGGCCAGGACTGCACGGTGGCCGACGTCAACCTCAAGGACCAGTGGACCCAACCACCCAAACCCTTTACTGAAGGCGACCTGATCAAGGCCATGAAAAACGTGGCCAAGCTGGTCGACGACCCGCGCCTCAAGCAGAAGCTCAAGGACACCACTGGTATAGGCACCGAAGCAACCCGTGCCGGGATCATCCAGGGTCTGCTCGACCGCGGTTATCTGGTCAAGCAAGGCAAGGCGCTGAGCGCCACACCCGCAGCCTTCAGCCTGATTGACGCGGTGCCACGGGCCATCGCCGATCCAGGTACCACGGCGATCTGGGAACAGGCACTGGACATGGTCCAGAGCGGTGAGATGAGCCTGGAAGAATTCGTCGCCAAGCAGTCGGCGTGGATGAGCAAGCAGGTCGAGCGCTGTGCCGGGTTGAGCCTGACCATCAGCGGGCCGGCTGCACCAGCCGGGCGTGGCGGCGCGCCATGGAAGAAGAAACGCAAGCGCAGTACCACGGCAGCCAAGGCGCCGCGCAAACCACGGGCAAAGGCGCAGTAACGCTACGTGCAAGCGCCCGGATCACCCGGGCTTCACCGCCTGCAAGGTATAACTCAGCGGCAAGCGCCAGCGGTCCTTGTCCAGCGCCCACTCACCGTCGCCGTTCTTGCTCATCTGCCCCGGCAAGGCCTCCCAGGGAATGCTGTCGTGTTCCACCAGCGCGGTGATCTGCAAGCCATGCCCGAGCAAGGCGCTGATGACTTCACCCAAGCCATGATTCCACTCATGGGTAACGGTGTGAGTAAGCGCTTTCTCCGTCTCGACATAAGTCTGCTCACTGTCCCAGGTCGTCGGTGCTTCTCGCTCAAAATAGGGATACTCGATTACCAGCTGATCCCGATGATCTTCGTTCACCGCCAACAGCATCGGATGGCCCTCGCGCAGGAACAAACGCCCGCCGGGCCTGAGCAGCGCCGCCACCGTGCGCGCCCAACGTTCGATGCTTGGCAGCCAGATCAAGGCGCCGATGCCGGTGTAGACCAGATCGAAACTGCCTGGGACCAGCAACTGGTCTGCGGCATAGACATCCGCCTCGACGTAGTCGATTGCCTCACCACAGCGTTGTGCCAAGGCACGGGCCTGGTCCAGTGACTGCGGGGAAAAATCCAGCCCGCTCAGCTGCGCACCTAACCGTGCCAGCGACAAGGTATCGGTACCGATGTGGCACTGCAGATGCACGGCGCGCAAGCCGCGGATATCACCCAGGCGTGGCAAGTCGAAACGCACGACTTCGGACAGGTGCTGCGGATCGGCAATGAACCGCTCCACTTCATAGTCAGCGGACGCCGCATGCAGCGACGCCCGCTCATCCCAGCTACGGCGGTTCAGTTCCATCGAGTCACTCATGACCAGCCTTCCAGTGGCAAACAGTAGTGCGCTCGACTATAGCCTGCTCACAGCGCCAGGCTCAAACTGACCATCAGGTTGCGTGGTTCTCCCGGCAGGTTCCACACCGCGTTGTAACCGCGCTCGTAGTACTTGCGGTCGAACAGGTTGTTCAGGTTAAGGCCAATCGTGGCGTCCTCACTCACCTTGTAATGGGCCAACAGATCGACCGTGCTGTAGCTCGGCAAGCGGAAACTGCTGCCGGCCTGACCGGAGCGATCACCCACATAGTTGGCAGCGGCACCAATGTCCGAACCTTGCAGCATGCCCTGCTGAAACTCATACACCGCCATCAGGCTGCCGCTGTGCCGTGGAATTCCGAGCAGGTCACTGCCTTCGGGCAGGCTGGCATCGCCCTTGGTCACTTCGGCGTCGATGTAGGCATAGGCACCGATCACGCGCACGGCGTCGCTCAGCTGACCACTGAACTGCAGGTCGACACCCTGGCTGCGGGCCTTGCCGGCAGCAACGCTGTCACCAAAGGCATCGGTGGTGATGACGTTTTCCTTGTCGATACGGAACAGCGCCAGGGTCGCGCCCAGACGGCTGTCGAGCAGGTCGAGCTTGAGCCCGGTTTCATAGCCCAGGCCCTTCTCCGGCTTGTACACCTGGCCCTGGGTGCCGATGCTGTTGGGCTTGAACGAGGTCGACGCATTGGCAAACACGCCCACCTCAGGGGTGAGTTGATACAGCAGTCCCACCCGCGGCGTGGCGACGTCCTTTTCCTGGGTGTTGCTGACCTGGCTGCTGCGGTTCTGTGCAGTCTGTTCGATATGCTCCAGGCGCACCCCGATCAGGCCACGCAGGCGCTCGCTGAAGGTGATCTGGTCTTGCAGGTTGAGCGCGTAGCTCTGGGTACGCTCGAAGAAGTCATTGGGTTTGACCAGCGCGGGCTTCGGCTTGCCATACACCGGGTTATAGATGTCCAGGCCGTACTTCAGCAAGGTGGCGCTCTGTGGGTACTTCTGACTGTTGCGGTAGTTCTCGTACTCCAGGCCGATCAGGCTCTGGTGCTGCCAGCCGGCGAAGTCGAACTGCCCATGCAGCTCAGCCTGGGTGATGCTGTCGTTCCACTCGAAATCACGCTCGCGGTAAAAGCGGCTGAGGGTGGTACCGACCAGTCGCTGCGGCTCGGAGCTGTTGCCCTTGAGCCGACCCTGGGTGTAGTGGTTGGCCAATCGCAGTTTCCAGCTGTCGTTCAGTGCATGCTCCAGGGTCAGGTCGAGAGTCTGGTTGTCGTTGCGAATACGTCCATCGTTGGGCTCACCAAAGAAGCTCGAACGGCTGACCGGGCCCAGTTCGTTGTTCACCGCCGGCACCCCGCGATCAAACACCGACTCGGTGCGCGAGAATTCACTGTCGATCGACACCAGCGTATCCGGGCTCAACTGCCAGCTCAGCGACGGACTGACGATACGCCGCTCACTACCGACGTAATCGCGGAAACTGCCGTTGTCCTCAACCGCCATATTGACCCGCGACAGTACCCGGCCGTCCTCGCTCAACGGCGTGTTCACATCCAGGCTGCTGCGGTAGCGGTCCCAGCTACCGGCGCTGGCTTTGAAGCGGGTGAAGGTCTCGGCTTGCGGACGTTTGGTGACAATGTTCACCAGGCCGCCCGGATCACCTCGTCCATACAGGCTGGCCGCCGGACCCTTGAGCACCTCGATGCGTTCGATGTTCGAGGTGTCCGGTGCGCTGTAGCTGCCGCGATTTACCGCGAAGCCGTTCTTGTACAGCTCGCCGGTGGTGAAGCCGCGCACGCTGTAATTGAGGAAGGTCAGGCCGCCAAAATTGTTCTGTCGGCTCACTCCGCCAGCGAAATCCAGGGCGCGGTCAATGCGGGTACTGTTGAGGTCTTCAAGCACCTGGCTTGGCACCACGGCGATGCTCTGCGGGGTGTCGCGGATATCGGTGTCGGTCCTGGTTGCGGTGCTCGAGCGGTTGGCACGATAGCCCTGCACAGGGCCTGTGGCCGACTCTTCGAGGTGGCGTTCGCTGACGGTCAGGGTGTCGAGCAATACCGGCTCCGCAGCCGCAGCAGGCAGCGCGAACAATGAGGCAGACAGGCCGAGGGATAACCTTCCTAAGGGGTAGTTCATGGGGGCTCCTTTATTGATATGTAATAACATATCAATAAAGAGATCCATTTGAAATTGAAGAATGAAAACCAATCGCGGGGCAAGCCCGCTCCCACAATGGGGGCGAGCCTGCCCCGCGATCAAATTTCAGGCATGCACCCAACGCCGATGCAGCCCACGCGCCAGGGCATCGAGCATGAACCCCAGGACACCGATCAACAGCACCATGGCCATCAACTCCGAGTACGCCAGGCGATCGCGGGTATCGAGAATGAAATAGCCCAACCCGGCGCTGACTCCGAGCATTTCGCACGGCACCAGCACGATCCAGAGGATGCCGATCGCCAGGCGCACACCGGTGAGCACATGGCCGATGACGCCAGGAATGATCACCTTGCACAACGTCTCCCAACGGGTGGCACTGAGGCTGCGGCTCAGTTGCAGCCAGCGTGGGTCGAGCTGACGCACACCGGCAGCGGTATTGAGCAGGATCGGCCACAACGCGGCAAACGCCAGAAGGAAGTAGATCGGCTGGTCGCCTACCCCCATCAGCATCACCACCACCGGCATCCACGACAGCGGCGAGATCATGCGCAGGAACTGAAACGCCGGCGAGGTGGCCGATTCCAGGTGGCGGTAGCTGCCCACCAACAGTCCCAGCGGCACCCCAATCAACAGCGCCAGCAGCAAGCCGATCAGGATGCGTTTGAGGCTGACCCACACATGCTCATAGACCTCAGCCTGCGCCAGCAACTCGACCAGACTGGCCAGGGTCGCCTCAGGTGAAAAACGTGCCGACAGGCCATCCGCCTCGCCAAACACATGCACCCCCAACCACCACAACAGCAGCAACCCGAACAAACCGGCAGCACCCAGGGTGCCATGCACTACATGCTTACCCATCAGATCGCAAACTCCTCGCTACGCTCGAAGCTGTCCGGCAAGCCGAAGGCCTTGAGCCCACCTACTGCCTCGATGCTGTTGCGCACAAAACGGTCGTCCACCAGGTCGCGGGCCGTCTGTTGCGGGTCGAGACCGGCGAGGAAGCCCTTGTCGCCTTCAATCAGGGTGTTCTGCAGGCGACGCACCAGTTCCTCGGTGTAGCTGGGGAACGGATACGGCTGGAAGTCGATGCGTTTTTCATCCCACTGCGCATGCTGAATCGCGCCGCTGGCAATGTAGGCCGCACGGTCATCGGCAGACGGCGCCAGCACCTGGCTTAGCACCTGCGGGGTATGCGGGGTGTAACGGTTAGGGCCAGCCTTGGACAGCAAGGCGGCGGCTTCGGCGCGGTGGTCGCGGGTCCACAGCTGGGCCTTGACGATGGCATTGACCACCTTCTGCGACCACTCCGGACGGTTGTTCAGGTCATGCTCGTGCATGAACACCACGCAGCAGGCATGGTTACGCCAGATATCGCCGGTAAAGCGCTGCACGCGACCGACCTTGAGGTCTTCGGCCAGGGCATTGAACGGCTCGGCGACGATGTAGCCGGCAATGCGTTTGCTGGCCAGCGCTGGCGGCATGTCCGACGGTGGCAGCACCACCAGATTGACTTCGTTGGCGGCCAGTTGTGCGGTGGTCGGTTTCGATACCGGTGTCAGACCATGGTCGCGGAACAGCTGCTGCACCACCACGTTGTGAATCGAATACCAGAACGGAATCGCCACGGTCTGCCCGCCCAGCTGTTTGACCTCGGTGATACCCGGCGCCACGGTCAGGCCTGAGCCGCCGACATGGTTCCAGGCCACCACCTTGGCCGGCACCTTGCTGCCGTAGCGCGCCCAGACCGTCATTGGCGACAGCAAGTGAATGACGTTGACCTGACCGGAGATGAACGCCTCGATCACCTGCGCCCAACTGCGCAGCAGCACTGGCCGTTCGGCCTTGATACCTTCGGCTTCGAACAGGCCGTTGTTGTGGGCCACCAGCAATGGCGTGGCGTCGGTGATCGGCAAGTAGCCGATGCGCACCGGGGCATCCGGATCGCTGGCAGCACGGGCCTGCAAACTGCTCAGCAGCGGCATGGCGCCACCGGCGGTCAGCAAGGCACTGAGTTTGATGAAGTCACGACGAGTGTGAGTGAAGTCGTCCAGGCACATGGGCAGTCTCCGACGGCAGCGGCAAGGGTTCAGAATCAGGTTCAGGAGTGCGGCTGGCCCGCCGAAGGGTTTTGAGGATGTCGATACGCAGCGCGCCCAGTTCCTCGACCCGCTGCGCACGCGGTTGCGGCAGGTCAATGTGCCATTGGCCGAGGGTGCGCGCCGGGTGGTTGCCCAGTAGCAGCACGCGATCGGACAACAGCAAGGCTTCGTCGATATCGTGGGTAATCAGGACCGCTGCGGTGTTGTGCCGGGCGATCAGTTGTAACAACAGTTGCTGCATGTCAGCGCGGGTGACTTCGTCCAGGGCGCCAAAGGGCTCATCGAGCAACAGCACCTGCGGCTGGCGTGCCAGGCAGCGGGCCAGCGCAGTGCGCTGCGCCATGCCACCGGAAAGCTGCGCCGGGTACTGCTCGCGGGCGTGCTGCAAGCCAACCGCCTCGATGGCGTGGTCTATTCGCGCGCGGCGCTCGCTGGCGGCAAGCTTCGGCTGACGGGCGAAATCCAGGCCAAAGGCGACGTTCTTCTCCAGGCTCAGCCAGGGCAACAGGCTGGGATCCTGGAACGCCACGGCCAGGCGCGGATGCGGGCCTTGCAACGGCTCACCGAGCAGACGGACGCTGCCACTGCGTGCCTGCTGCAAACCGGCCAGCACCCGCAGCAGGCTCGACTTGCCGACTCCGCTGGGGCCGAGGATGGTGATCACCTCCCCCGGCGCCAACTGCAGATCGAAGTCTTCCAGCACGCTCTGCCAGCCTTGTTCACGCGGGTAGCCGAGGCTGATCCCGCGGGCTTCAAGTAACACCTGGGTCATGCTGTCGACGCCTGCCGTTGCAGCTCGGCGCGCAACTGCACCAGGCTTGGCGTGACGATCGGCACGAACGCTGATTCGCGCCAGCGCCGCGCGAAGCCTGCGCCGTGAGCGCTCAGATACGCCTTGCCACCGCTGGCTTGCAGCTCCAATTGCACGGCATCGGCAGCGGTCTCGGCAAGAATGATGCGTAGCTTGAACAAGGCTGCAGGCTGGGTCAGGAAACGACCATCGAGCAGGCCTTTTTTCAACTCGCCGACAGTGTTTTCCAGACGCTCGCGCAATACACTCAAGGCTTCGCCAAGGAACGAACGCACACCTCGAAGGTGAGTTTCCACTTCGTCCAACGAACGCCGCGCCAGACCGATGGCCATGCCGCATTGCAAGCCCAGGAACGAAGGACGAACCGCAGGCAAAAACTGTTTGGCGTTCTCGTGCAGCAGCCAGTCACGACTGATTGCGACCTGCTCGAAATTCAACGCGGCAGTGTTGCTCGACTGCAGCCCCATCAATTGCAGGTCGTCGGAGCGGGTGAGCCCGGCAAGGTTGTCGGGGATCGCCAGCACGAACGGCGAAGCGCCCTCTTCTTCAATCGCTGCCGCGACCACGAAACCACCCTTGCGCAGGTTGGTGACCCAGTGCAGGCGACCTTCGAGGGTCCAGCCCTGTGCATCGGCAAGGCCTTTGACTTGCAGCGCTTCAATGCCAGACAGGTACTTCATGGCGTTGGACAGCCCGGTAGCACCGGCCAGGTCACCGCTGAGCAGCTTGGGCAGCAGACGTTCACGCAGAGCGGCATTAGGACTTTGCAGCAGGTATTCGATAAAGGCGCGCTGGCCCCAGAACACGAAGGCCGCGGCCAGGGAATGACTGGCCACCTTGGCAACGGCTTCCACCGCGTCAGCGACCGTACCGCCAGTGCCGCCCAGCGCTTCGTCGATACCGACGCGCAGCACCTGCGCCGCCGCCAACTGCCCCAGCACCGCCTGCGGATCGCAGTGACCCAGATCGAGGGCTTCGGCCTCGGCATCCAGCCACGTGACCAATGCGGGATCGAGCATGGTGTTTACTCCTTTAAAAAAAGCGCCGGCCTGCGCCGGCGCCAAGGGTTGGTTATGCCGAAGGCTGCCAGCGGTATTTGCTCAGCTCGTCATTGAGCGGCGTCTGGGCGAACACATTAGCAAAGTTGCAGAGGGTGGCGAGGCTCACGCCGAGAATCACTTCCAGGGCGTGGCCTTCGCCATAACCGGCTTCACGGAAGGCGCTATAGCCGGCATCACTGACGTTGCCGCGGGTGGCGATCACTTCACGGGTGAAGGCGGCCAGGGCTTCGAGCTTTTCCTGCGGCAGTTCGCCACGGGCACGCAGGGCATCGACCACCTCTTGCGGCAGCTTGGCCTTGTTCAGGGCTACGGCGGTGTGGCCGGCCACGCAGAAGTTACAGCCGTGATTGGTGGCAGCCACCAGTTGCACCACTTCACGCTCGGCCAGGCTCAGCTCGGCCTTGCCGTTGAGCGCCGATACGGTGACATAGGTTTCCAGCGCGGCCGGGGCGTTGGCCAGCACGCCGAGCAGGTTGGGAATGAATCCCGAGTTCTTCTGGGCGTTTTCCAGGAACGGACGGGCAGCTTCAGGGGCGCTTTGCAGTGTGTGGAGAGTAACGCGCGACATGGAGTGGACTCCTGCATACTAGGGGTGTCGCATAAGTCTGTTGGTTATAAGAATTACCTTCCATATTCTAGAGTCGTTATTACTTGCTCCTGAGTCTTTCCCTTAGATGATTTCCTCCAGCCCACTTGTCGATTGGTTATTAGAAAGCCTTGAGCTAGACGCCAGCCTGTTCCATATCGGGCGTTACTGCGGTGGCTGGCACGCCAGTACCCAGGGCCTGGCACGGGCCAGTTTTCACCTGGTGGTGCAGGGCCATTGCTGGCTGCATATCGCCGGCCAGCCCCAGGCCATTGCCCTGGAAGCGGGCGATGCGGTGTTCCTGCTGCGCGACCTTGAGTACCGGTTGTCTGGCACTGCCGACGGCGAACTGGCCCGCCAGCAACCGCGCATGCCCATGTTGCCGCTGGACACCGGCGCCAGTGACGGCGTCGGCCTGGTGTGCGGGTTCTTTCATTTCCAGCCGGGACTGTCGTCGCTGATTATTGAAGGCCTGCCCGACTGGATCATCCTGCGTGCCGGCGACCCGGCGCTAAGTGCTGCGACGGCGCTGTTCGAACTGATTCTCGCCGAGTGCCAGCGCCAGCCAGCACCCTCCTCGACCTTGCTTGAGCGCTTGAGCCATTTGCTGTTTCTCTACGTGCTGCGCCAGCAGGTCCAGGCAGACCTGCCCCTGGCGGGCCTGATGTCCCTGGCTCGGCACCCGCACTTCACCGCCCTGGTCGAGCAGTTGATCGAACACCCCGAGCAACCCTGGCCGCTGGAAAGCATGGCCGCCTGCACCGGGATGTCGCGCTCGGCGTTCTTCAAGCGTTTCAGCGAACTGGCCGGGCAATCCCCTGGGCAAGTACTGCTCGCCCTGCGCATGCGCCATGCCTGTCGTTTGCTCAAGGCGCACAACACCGTCGAACAGGTGTGCGCGGCCGTGGGTTATCAGTCGATTGCGGCCTTCACCCGCGCCTTCAGCAAGGCCATGGGCGTGCAACCTGGCGCGTATAGACGTCAACATGAAGGACGCTGAAGCAAACTGCGTGCGGTAATCGAACACAAGCGAATTCCAGCCCTAAAGTCCGGCTGAGCACACTCCGATAGCAGACCACCCACCGCCGAGTGATCGGCATAGCGTGGTGCTGATAACAATAAAAGGAGTACTGCCAGCATGTTCGCCAACCTGAAAATTCGTACCGGAATGTTCTGGGTGCTGTTGCTGTTCAGCTTGACCTTGCTGTTCTCCACCGTCAGCGCCTGGCGCGCGGCGGTGGGTAGCGATGAGCAGATCACTGAACTGGACCTTACCGCGCACCAGTCGGATCGTTTGAACAACGCCCTGTTGATGGCCATCCGCGCCAGCGCCAACGTTTCCTCCGGCTTTGTCGAACAGAGTGGCGGCCACCACGACAGCGCCAACAAACGCATGGCGCTGTCCGCTCAACTGATCGACAACAGCCGCGGCCTGCTCGACGAGCTGGTCAGCAATGCCCAAGACCCGGCGCTCAAAGTGCTCGCTGTCGATTTGCAAAACACCTTCGGCACGTACGCCGCTGCCGTCGCAGGGCAACGCGAGGCGACACGCCAGAACGACCTGCAACGCTACTTCATCGTCAATACCGACGCGGGTAACGCCATGGCCCGAATGCAGGCCCTGCGTCAGCAACTGGTGGCGGCCCTGAGTGAGCGCAGCCAGCAGATCATGCTCGAATCCGACCAGCGTTTAAGCGCCGCCACGGCGTTGAGCCTGGCGCTGGCCATCATCACCCTGGTGCTCGCCGTGTTGTGCTGGGGGTTCATCGCTCGCCGCGTGCTGCACCCGCTCCTTGAAGCCAGCCAGCACTTTCAGCGTTTTGCCCAGGATGACCTGAGCGTGACCGTGCAAGTCACCCGCCGCGATGAAATTGGCGAGCTATTCGCCAACCTTGCCCGTATGCAACAAAGCCAACGCGCCACCTTGAGTCAGTTCACCGGCTACGCCACGCAAGTGGCCGAGGCTGCCCAGGCCTTGGCGAACATCACCGAACAAAGCACCAACAGCCTGCGCCAGCAGGACCAGGAGCTGGAACAGGCCGCCACCGCCGTGACAGAAATGACCACCGCCGTGGAAGAAGTCGCACGTAATGCGGTGACCACCTCGCAAGCGGCCAATGCCTCCAACCAGCTCGCCGAACAAAGCCGCCAACAGGTCGGCGAAAACCTCGACGGCACCCGCGCCATGGCCAGCGAAGTGCAGACCAGCAGCGAGCGTTTGCAGCAACTGGCCGGGCAGATTCGCGACATCGGCCAGGTGCTCGATGTGATCCGCTCGGTGTCCGAGCAAACCAACCTGCTGGCACTAAATGCCGCGATCGAAGCGGCACGTGCCGGAGAAGCCGGTCGTGGCTTCGCCGTGGTCGCGGATGAAGTTCGCACCCTCGCTTACCGCACCCAGCAGTCGACCCAGGAAATCGAACAGATGATCGCTGGCGTGCAGCATGGCACCGAGACGGCGGTGGCTTCGATGCAGGCCAGCACCCAGCGTGCGCAGTCGACCCTGGGCATCACCCAGGCGTCCGGCCAGGTGCTTGAGGGGATCTACAGCGCTATTGGCCAGATCAACGAACGCAACCTGGTGATCGCCAGTGCGGCTGAAGAACAGGCGCAAGTGGCCCGCGAGGTGGATCGTAATCTGCTGAACATTCGGGAACTGTCGTCGCGCTCGGCGACGGGTGCGCAACAGACGCGGGCGGCCAGTCAGGCGTTGTCGGGGCTGGCTGCGGAGCTGACGGCGTTGGTGGCACGGTTCAGGGTGTGAGCGATCGCTGGGCAAGCCCGCTCCCACCGGATCACACAATCCCAGTGGGAGCGGGCTTGCCCCGCGATAGCGATCTGCCTGCTAAGCCGCATCGCGGGGCAAGCCCGCTCCCACCTGCAACGCGCAATTTCATACAAAATTGCCCGACGCGTTAAGCGTAGGCTGGAGTCGTTCCCTACATGGAGTAAGCGCATGAGCCTGCATATCGAAACCCCGCTGTTGGCATCCCGCCCGCTGAGCCTGGCCAGTGGCCTGGACATCTGGCTGAAACTGGACGCCCTGCAGCCCTCCGGCTCGTTCAAGTTGCGCGGCATCGGCGCTGCCTGTGAAGCCTATGCCAAACAGGGCAAACGCCGTTTTGTATCGTCTTCAGGCGGCAACGCCGGGATCGCCGTGGCCTATGCCGGTCGTTGCCTGGGCCTGGCAGTGACCGTGGTCGTGCCGGAGACCACCACCGAACGCGCCAAACAGCTGATCCGCCAGGAACAGGCCGAAGTCATTGTCCATGGCAAGGCCTGGCACGAAGCCAACGCCCTGGCGCTGTCGCTGCTCGGCGACGACGATGCCTATATCCATCCCTTTGATGACCCGCTGCTCTGGCAGGGCCATGCGAGCATGATCGATGAAGTCGCCAGCAGCGGCCTGAAGCCAGATGCCGTGGTGGTCGCAGTGGGCGGTGGCGGACTGTTTTCCGGTGTGTGTGAAGGCCTGGCCCGCAATGGTTGGGGGCAGGTGCCGGTGTTCACCGTCGAAACTGCCGGCGCCGCCTCGCTGGCTGCCGCCATGGCGCAGAAGCAACTGGTGGCGCTGGAAAGCGTCAACACCGTGGCCACCTCGCTGGCCGCCAAGCAAGTCTGCCAACGGGCATTCGAATGGAGCCAGGAGCGTCCGGTGTACAGCCATGTCGTCAGCGACCAGGCGGCACTGGCGGCGTGCGAACAGTTCCTCTCGGATCACCGCATCCTGGTCGAGCCCGCCTGTGGTGCGGCATTGGCGCTGGCCTATGCGCCAACGGATGCGCTCAAGCGCCATCAAAAGGTGCTGGTGATCGTCTGTGGCGGCGTTACCGCAACCATCGACCAGATCCGCCAGTGGCGGGCGGCCTGCTAGTTGGATAGCGTCAGCCATCAAGCTCCCGGGCATCCAGGCGTGCGCCTGATCGATGCCCGTTACCAGCAATTTGCCTTTCCCCGGCACTTTCACCTGGAATATCACATCGGCCTGATCGTCGCGGGGCAGCAGCGCTATGCCGCGGGTGGGCAGCACCAGTTGGCCGGGGCAGGGGACATCCTGCTGATGGCACCCGAGCACGTTCACGACGGTGCCAGTGCCGATGATCAGGGTTATGGCATTCGTATTTTGACCCTTGATCCGGCCTGGCTGGCTGAAGTCAGTCGCGATCTGAGCGACGGTCGACAAGGTCTGCCCACCCTCAACGCCGCGCAACTGCGCCATCCGCAGCTGCAACAACTGCTCAACGGTTTGCACCAGCAGCACGACCCGTTGGCGTTTGAAAGTCACCTGTGGGAAACCCTGGCGCTGCTGCTCGGGCTGGGCTCCACCCTCAGGGTCAACGCGCACAGCAATGGCTTCGATCCACAGCGTTGGCGGCAGCTGCGCGACTGGCTGGAGGCACGCCTGGATCAGCCACCAAGTCTGGAAGAAATGGCTGCGTTCGTTGATTTGAGCCCGTGGCAGCTGCTGCGGCGCTTTCGTAATCATTGCGGCTTGCCACCGCAGCAATGGTTGACCCAGCTACGTTTGGAACGTGCTTTGCCACGGGTGCTGGCGGGACAGCCGTTGAGTGCGATTGCCCTGGATCTGGGATTCTATGATCAGGCGCATTTCAGTCGGCTGTTTCGCCGGACTTATGGTGCGCCACCGCGTGGTCTCAAGGTGGTGAAACGGTAATCACCGTGGAACCTGAGAACGGCCCCGGGGTGACTTTCCCACGGGTGCTCAGGGTCGAAGTGATATCGATTTGGGTATTGCCTTCGGTAAGCCCAACCCAGGTGCCGTACGTGGCCTCCCGGCCGTTGACGGTGACATTCGAGTACAGGCTGCCATCGTTGTTGAGTTTCACCCCAAAGGAGTCGGTTCTGGAGGCCGAAACCGTCACGCTGGTTGCGCCAGTGCATTTGACGTTGAGCTGGGTCGAGGCCTTTTTACCGTTCAAAGCATCGTCTGCCAGGCTCTTGTGGTCGATGGTGGTGTCTCCGCTGATCTCGCATTGCAGCGCCGGTTTTATAACCGGTGCACACAGACCAAACGGGCTTATTCCGCCACCGATGTTGGGGCCTACCATTGATGAACTAAGACCAATACAACGATTGTTGCCAGCGGCCTCCTTCGGTACCAGAATTGATCCCTTGAACGGAATTTGGAACCCTTCACGATTAAGGTCTCGGAGCAGGTCGCCCATGGTCGAGTTACCACGACGAACGGGTACCGTCCAACTGTACACATTGCCTGCCCAATTTATGCTTGTTGAGCTCGCATTGGCGCCTATGTAAATGTAGCAAACAGTAAATATTGGATCGTCGTTCTGACAGCGACTTTTGCTGTAATCGGTGTAAGACCAATCGGTTACCACGAAGTAATAGCGTACACCGCCTGCTTCATAACGACTTTCCGTTGGCGTGATGGTAATGGCTTGCGCCTGTATTGCGGTACTGCACAACACCAATAGCAAAGTGCTGCGCCATAGGCGAGTTAATCGTTTTTTCATAAGGGTTACTCGTAACTCAACGCAAAGGTAAGGGATGCCCCAAATTCGCCCAGTCCAAGAGCACGCTTGGCCAGCACTTCAGGGTCGCCTTGCAGGTAAGCATTGAAACTGAGCAGGTTGTCGCCACTGGCCAGTTCCCCCATACGGTGGCTCTTGTGCAATGGCATGGTAGTGCCGCCGGTGGTCTCCAGGCCGATGTACAGGCCTTGCACGGTAGCGCTCTGGAGTGCCAGCAGGCCCGGCGCTTCGATGCTTTCGGTGCCACTGAAGGTGATGCTGACCATGCGTTTGCCGACGTCGAGGTCGCAATTTTGCAGATGCAGCTTGATCGGGTGACCACGGGTTCTGCCGTGGAGATAAAGGTCCTTGTCGATCACGCCCTGGAAGAAATCCGGACGCTGCAGCTGATCTTCTTCGGCGAGCACACACGGTTCATTCACCAGGGTGCCGGAGAAGTACAGGTTGTCCTCTGTTGCCTGTGCGGCAGGCAACCAGAGGCCGGCAACGATCCAGGCGCTGAGGTTCATGGCCCACTTGCCCATAGGTGCTCCTAGTAGAGTTCGGCGATCAACAGCGCAGAGGCTGTGAAGTTGGTGCTGGGCAACTCGGCGCCGGTGAGCTTTACCGGTACGGCTTCGAGCACCGGCACGTTTGCTGCGTTGATATCGATCTCTCGGGGTTGATTGGGAATCAGTGCGGTACCGCCTAGCAGCACCCGGATGCCCAGGTCGTTTTCCGAGGTTTTCAGTGCACTGGGGTCGAAATGGGCATCACCCCCTATGAGGGTCAGGCGCATGTGCCAGGTAATGCCGGCCTCAGCGGCGCCCGGGCAGTCGACCTGGTAGGGGATGGTCTGGCGGCGATAGTCCTTGCCATCGATCCGGTTGATCGCGATGTTGCCTTCAAAGCGCACCTCCATACGCCCGCCCTTGTCGCTGACCGTGCAGCCAGGCGGGGCGAACAGCTGGCCGCTGAACTGCATGTTGGCCTCGCCCAGACAAGGCAAAGGCAGGGCAGCGACCGACAGCATCAGCAAAACGCGGAGCAGGGTATTCATCGATATTCCACCACCAGAGTTGCGCTGGCGCTGAACGCACCGGCCTTGAGTTCGCTGTTCTCACGTTTGACCAGTACCGCTTGCAGCACTGGCTGCTTGTTGGTGTCGAAGTCGGCCCAGGTATTGATCGCCAGCGGGTTACCGTCTTTTTTCAGGGCAACGCCGAGGTTCTCATGCCCCGGCACCCCTAGCAGCGCGGTGTTAAAGCCCGCGTCGTCACCGCGTACCAGCATGCGCAACTCATTGGTGGTCGAGCGACTGCAATCCAGTGAGTAGTTCAGAGTGATGGTCTTGTAGTAACCATCGATGCCCGCGGTCTGCACATCGCCAAAGGGTGCACCAATGGGTTTGTTGTTGTTGATCACGCAGGGAATCGCGGCAAAGACCGTGCCTTTGATTGTCACGACCTGCTGCTCAGCGCTATGCGTCGGCGCTGCGCAGCCAAGCAGCAGAAGTACAAATGCAGTACGTGCGGCAGTCATGCTCAAGCCCTCAGTCATACGCCAGATTCACGTTCAGGCTGGCGCGGAAGGGCCCTGGGCGCAAAGGCGCCGCGGTGCGCTCGGGACGGATGTAATAGGTCAGCTGGCTTTTGCCCGGCGACACGAACCAGGCCGGAGCGGTGCGGCCCAGACGCACGTCCTGGCCCTGGACATCGAGCAGGCGCAGGCCGAACCCTTCGGCGCCAGCCACCTTGATCAGTTCCGGGGTGTCGGCATCGGCCACCGCCCTGAAGGTCAGCGCCGCCACCGGCTCGATTGCGCTCCATACCAGGGTCCCGTGTTGACTGTCGCGTCGGCCACCGTCACTGCGCACGCAGCCTTGCAGCTTGAGGTGCAGGGCTACCGGCGTGCCCTGGTCGCCCACATGCAACAGCCGTGCGGTATTCAGGTCGCCCAGGTACAAGGTCTGATACGCGGAGCTGGGGTCCAGATAACAGGCGCTTTCAAGCAAGGTCCCAGTCACCTGAAACTCGGCGCTTTGCGCCAGGTTGTCAGCGGCATGCGACAGGGTTGCAACAGCGGTACTGCAGCACAAGGCTGACAGGCAGCGACGGAATCCGGGCATCATCGTTTCTACTCACTTGAAGAGGTCATGGCTCAGGTCTCAGCGTTTGCTGTCAACTGCGCTGGCGGTGCAGGTGTTCGCCACACAACTGAACTGCAGCTGCGGACGGCCGCCAAAGTCATTGACGTAGGTCAGCACCGGCTTGTCGCCCAGCTTTTTGCTGGTCAGACCCAGGTCGAGCTGAGACTTCGGGGCAATCATCAAGGGCTTGAAGTCGGTCGCGCTGGCGGCCTTGAGGTCGCGCGTGGCATCGATCACGGTGATGAAGTAAGGCGTCGGGTTATTCACCAGATAGCGGTCAGCCTGACGCGTCAGGGTCAGTTTTTCCTGCCAGGGGGTTTCATTCACGCCGGCCTTTGCGGCGATCGCCGCGGGCCGATAGAACAGCTTCACCCGCGTTTGCAGGGCAATCTGCAAGCTGTTCGGTTTATCGCTGCGAGGCGGAATTTCGCGCAGATTGAAATAGAACAGCGATTCGCGGTCCTGAGGCAGTTGGCCAAGTTCAGGCAGCCCCTGGATTTTCAACTGGCTGTTACCACCGGCTTCCAGGCGCTGGATCGGTGGCAGTACGACCAAAGGGCTGGTGATCTTTTCGGCCTGCTCGTTCTCGATCCAGGCCTGGGCCAGGTAGGGCAGTTGCGCATTCTGGTTGCTGATGCTGATGCTGATGCTCACCGATTTGTCGCTGCCGCTAAATATCACCCGGGTGCGGTCCAGCGACACGGCTGCCAGGCTGGTTTGTGCCGTGCAGGCGCCGAGCAAGGCGAGCAGGGACAGGGTGTTACGTTTGAAACTGATCATTAAGCAGGTACCTGTTACAAAGGATTAAGCAGCGGCGTTGTCCGCCTCGCTGATGGGCTGACACAGCAGCTCCAGTTGTCGTTCAGGCGCTACCACCTGGTCGGGCAGGGTGAAACGGCAGCGCGCGCTACCGCCCCAATGCAGCGACATGGTTTCGCCCGGCTTCATGCCGCTCAAGTAAGTCGATCCTTGTTCGCCGACAATGCCGGTTTCCTGGCCTCGGCTGTTCTGCGCGCTGGCGCCAAAAGGCGGGGCGCCGCGGTTGGCCATGCGGATGATGACCATGGCTTTATGGCCAGCGATGACATCGAAGCGGCGAAAGCCGATAGCACCTTCAGTCAAGGTCGCCTGGGTGGTTGACTGGGTGGCCTCGACATCGTCGGCCAGCTTGTCCAGTTCGATACTGGCCTGGTTGCGGTAGTAGCTGTTGACGTCGGTAATCACCGCTTTACCGAAGCGGTTGGTGCGGGTTACCCCACCGTTGCCACGGACCGGAACACCGGCCACGCCCTGGGTGTCGACCAACAGTCGCGTGCCGCCCATGACGCTGCTGCGGTGCAGTGCTGCACCTTGGCCGGTGAGTGTGGCGCCGCCTTGCAGGGACAGGCCCACCGAGGTGTATTCACCGGTCTGGTAACTGGCGCTGGCCACTACTTGCGCCTGATCGCCATCATGGGAGAGGTAGCCACTGGCGGTTTCGCCGCTTGAGGATTTACCGGCGCTGAGCATGTAGTGGTTGCGCTCGTCGAGGCGGTCGTAATAGCTCAGGCTATGGGTGCTATCTCCGCGATTGGCCGAAGCGCTATAGCTGATCGAACTGCTGTTGCCCCAGGGAATGCTGACCGACAAGTAAGCGCCGTCATCGGACGTTCCGTTGGATTTGTTCTGGTACGCGGTCAGCGACAGGCTGAGGTTTTTCAAACCGCCCACATCGAAATAACGCGACAACGACAGGCTGTAACGATCGCTTGCCTGGCTGTTCCAGTAGGTCTGGTGGTTGTAGTTGAAGAACACGCTGAGCGCGGAATCGCGAAACTGCTTGCTCAAGGTGGCGGTATACAGCTCCTTGCTCTGGTTCAGCGGCTGGCCGCCACGGCGGTTTTCGATGAACTCGTTCATGCTCAGGTAGTTCTCCTCGGAGAAGCGGTAGCCGGCGAAGGTCACCTGGCTGTCGTACTCGTCGAAGCGCTTGGAGTAGCTGGCACGGTAGGACTTGCCGCTCAGGGTGTCCTGATCCGGTAATGTCGCCCGCGACTGGGTGACGTCGAACGACAGCGCGCCGAATGCCATCAGGTCGCGGCCCACGCCCACGGCCAGGGAGCTGTAGTCCTTGGCGCCGAGGCCGCCGCCATACAACGACCAGCCATTGTCCACCCCCCAGGAAAACTCACCGGTGGCGAAGGCCGGCCCCTCCAGCTGATGCTCCCAGTCGGACGGTTTGCCCGCGGCGAGTTTGTAGCGCACCGTCCCGGGACGGGTCAGGTAGGGGATGCTGGCGGTGTCCATCTGAAACTCCTGGACGCTGCCGTCCTGTTCTTCGACGCGCACATCAAGTTGGCCAGAGACCGCATCGTTAAGGTCCTGGATACGAAAAGCGCCTGGCGGTACCTGGGTGTCGTAGAGCACCCGGCCCTGTTGGCGAATCACCACGCGTGCATTGGTGCGCGCCACACCACTGACTTCAGGGGCATAACCCCTGAGGTTGGGCGGCAGCATGTTGTCGTTGCTGCTCAGGTTGGCGCCGGTGTAGCGAAAGCTGCCGAACAGGTTGGAGTCCAGGTAGTCTTCGCCAAGAATCAGGTTCGAGCGCAGTGACGGCACCGCTCGCAGCGCATAAAAGCGGCTCCAGGCAAATTGCTGTTGTGACGGCTGGTCGTCACTGCGCTGCATTTGCGTTTGCCAGTCGCCGCGCAAGCGCCAGGCACCCAGGTTGATGCCGGCGACGCCATTGCCACTGAGATTGTCGCTACGGCCTTTGCCGCTCTTGCGATCGGTGGTTTGCGCGTTGAAGCTGTAATCGAACAGCAGTCCGGGGATACCTTCATCCCAGCGCGAGGGCGGGTCCCAGTTTGCTGCGGTGTATTCCAGCTGGTCCTGCGGGATGCTCAGGTACAGGCCGGCAGTGCTCAGGTCGCCACGAGCCAGCATGCCGGGAACACTACTGAGATCCAGGCAAGCACCCGCGTTCCACCAGACCAGGGACTTGAGTGTCTGTTCTTTCAACCCCAGTTCATTGACCAGCTCCGGGGAAATACAGGCAACACTGCTTTTCGGATTGTCGAGTGCAGGTAAATAGACAACCGTAAATTCCGTTAATGAATCGCGGTTCACATGGACCTTCAGGGTATATTGACCGGGCATGATGAAGTTCGCCGATGCAAACACCCCAAGATCAAGGTTTTCGCGATCCTTGAGGTCGAGCACATCGGTGTTGAATTTGAACTCTTCGGCCGCACTTGCCCACGCTGCAACACAGCACAATGCAGTGGTAGCCAGTACCTTTCGGTGATCCACGTGACAAAATCCTTGAGAGACACTGCGCAATGAGTGTCTGCGGTTCAGAAGTGCTGAATGTTCAGCTTGATCGTGGCGCGAAAGTCGCCCGCTTCGAGTAAATGCCCGCTACCCACCAATGCCAGTGAATAATTGAGCATCAGCAAGTCGGCAGACAATGAACTGTGCTCAAGCAACATACCGGGCGAGATCAACTTTCCGTGTTCATCCTTTATTTGCAGTGCGATGCCTTTGGCGGCACCCTGGACACTGAAATACTTGCCGTCTTGTTCGCCTTCGAAGGTTAATTTGAAACGCTGAGAAGGGCTGGTAGTGCTGCGCGAACTGGGATTAATGCAATCGCTGACATAGATGCTCAGCGATTGTTGAGATGCGCTGTCGCCGCGCGCCAAACCACTGAACGCAGTGGGTTTGAAAGCGACCGTCTGACTGTCGTTGCCTACACGAATACTACAAGCACTATCGACAATACTGCCGACCAGTTGCACGCGTCCCTTGAGCGCGGAGTTGAGCGGCGGCTCAACTGCACAGGCGGGCTGGGCAAGGACATACAGGACCAACGGCATCAGCAGCGCTGCGGTTGAGCGAATCATCTAAACCTCCGCAAGCTCCCCCGAAGCACGCATGGGGGACGCACTCCGGGGCACCTCAGTGACGATGCGCGTTACTGATAACTAAGGGTGAAGTTGGCGAGGGATTCGAAGTTGCCTGGGTTAACAACAGCAGGGGTTGCTTCGCCACCGCCACCTGAAGCGATCATGTCACCCTGCAGGTAAGCGTTGAACAACAGGTAGTTATCACCGTTGGACAGCAACTGCGCGGGCGACTCGTTGCCGTTCTTGATCAAATCACCGTTGTGGTCAGCAATCGCCAGACTTGCGCCGGTGGTGCCTTGGATGGCAATAAGGTCGGCGGTGCGCCCAGGCATACCGGTGAACTTCGCAGTCACCGACTTCAAGGTGTCCAGGTCACAGCCGAGCAGTTCAATTTTAAAGGGAGTCATCTGCGACTTGCCGCCGTTCTTCAGCGCGACGTTGGCAATCTGCGCCATTTCAACTTCTTGATAAGCAGAAGATTGAGCGATAGAGCAAGGCGCATCGATAATCGAGCCCTTGAAGGTAATAATCCCGTGACCCTGGTCTTTTTCTGCAGCCACACTTACAGCAGCAGTAGCTGCCAGGGAAACTGCCATGATTGCGCCGGCCAACGTACTAAATTTCATTTCACACTCCTAGATATAAATTGAAGTCCTTGAAGGGGACCCAATGAAACACTCTCTCAGCTACGGTATCTGTGTACCGTTGAGCTGGAACAAGTTTAGGAGTGAGGAGGGAAGAAGTGAGTAGGACGTTGCCGACGTAGGCCTAGGAAATTTCCTACAGAGCTTTTCAGTGTCGCTCAGGGAGTCAACGCATTGCGTTTGGCGAACTCGGCCAGATCTACCAATGAAGTAGCCCCCAGCTTCTGCAACAGGCGGGTCTTGTAGGTACTGACAGTCTTATTACTGAGAAAGAGCTTTTCACCAATCTGTTTATTCGAGTAACCCTGGGCCAGGTACTGCAATACAGTCACTTCCCGGTCAGTCAGCGATTGAATCTGTTCGCGCTCAGTCAGTTGCTCGGTCGAATTGACACTGTCGAATGTCAGGGCCGGGAAGAAGGTATAACCGGCGTCCACCGCCTTGATCGCGGTAATAAGGCTGCCGAGGTCTTCTTCCTTGTTGACGAAACCGCGGGCGCCCAGCTGGATGCAGCGGCGGCACACCGAGTCGGCGGGTTGCGAGGTGAGGATGAGGATCTCGCTACGCACATTAAGTGCTTTGATGCGGGAGATAACGGTAAACCCGTCCAGCTTGGGAATGCCGATATCGAGGATGACCACTTGTGGCGTCAGATCGCGTACCAGCTGAACAGCATCAACGCCATTGTCTGCTTCACCGACCACACGCATGCCGTGCTTTTCCAGCAGGACCCTGACGGCAAGTCGAATGACCGGATGATCGTCAACTATCAGAACGCTATGCATAGTGTGATTTTTACCTTGAGAAAACGCTTGTCACGGAACGGTACAACCTGAGCTGTAAAAGATTAACACCATTGAACGAGCAGGACAGGGCTGTACGTTCTTGTAGTTTACCTTAGGAAAATTCCTAGGGAGCATGGGAAATCTCTCATGGAGATGTAGGATGCGGGCCTCGCACAATGCCTCTCCCTTTTTTGCGTGTAGACCTGCAATGCAAGACTTGACTGTTTTGGTCCTGGAAGATGAACCCTTCCAGCGCCTTGTCACCGTGACCGCCCTGGAAAAACACCTATCGAGTCCTGTCTTGCAAGCCGCAGACGGCGATGACGCAGTGGCTATCCTCGCTGCCTGCAGCTTTGTCGATATTGTCCTGTGTGACCTGAATATGGCCGGCATGGATGGCCTGGCCTTCCTGCGCCACGCCAGCAGCAGTGGCAAAGTCGGTGCGGTGGTGCTGTGCAGCGAGCTGGACCCGATCTTGCGCCAGGCCACGGTGGCAATGATCCACTGCCTTGGCCTGACCTACCTCGGCGATCTGGGCAAGCCGTTCCATCTGGAGGGCTTCCGCCCGCTGGTCAAGCGTTACCACGAACACCGTAAAGCCGCGCCAAGGTTGCTCTGCCCCGCAGAACTACCGACTCTGAGCGACGTAGAGCGAGGCTTGGATAACGGTGAATTCGAGGCGTACTACCAACCCAAAGTCACCCTTGAAGGGCAACTATTGGCCGGGGCGGAAGTGCTTGCGCGCTGGAATCATCCGCAATGGGGTGTGCTGTCGCCTGCGCATTTCTTATCGGTGATGGAGCAGCACGGTCTGATCGACCGGATGTTCTGGCATCTGTTCGAGCAGGGGCTGGAGCTGTACCAGCGCCTGGCGGCGCAGGGCTGCATGGTCGACCTGGCGTTCAACCTGCATCCTGGGCAATTGGCCTGCAATGCACTGACCGAGCGTATTCCGCTGTTGCTCAAGCGCGCAAAAGTGCCGCCGGGCAGGGTGATGTTCGAGATTACCGAATCCGCGCTGATCAGTGCGCCTGCCAGTAGCCTGGAAAACCTGGTACGCCTGCGCATGCTCGGCTGCGGCCTGGCCATGGACGATTTCGGCGCTGGCTATTCGTCCCTGGATCGACTCAGTGAGCTGCCGTTCAACCAGATCAAGCTCGACCGCACGTTCGTGAACAAAATGCACAGCCAACCCAGAAGCGCAGCAATCATCAGCTGTTCAGTAGCGTTGGCACGTGCGCTGGATATCTCACTGGTGTTCGAAGGCGTAGAGACCGTGGAGCAGCAAGCGAAACTGATCGAATTGGGCGGCGCCCTTGCGCAGGGTTATCTGTTTGCCCGGCCTATGCCGGAAAGTCACTTTATCGACTTCTGCCTGGCGCAAACGGCCGGGAAGGTCGGGGCAGGTACTAATGATTGAATGACGGCAACGGCTTTGAACTATTATTGCGCCAGCCATGACGGCTATCCAGCATCAGCTGTGTTCCTGGATGAACAGCCTTAAATTAACTGGTCCCGTACCCCAGGCACTTTCGGTCTCTGATCTCGCATGTATTTACGTTCTTTCTGCCTGTCAGTCTGCCTGCTGTTGAGCAGCACCCAGACAGTGGCTGCATCGCTCCCCCTGGCCCCGCAGGTGCTGTCCAGCCAGCTGCGTATCGATCGCCACGATATCGCAATTTCCACCGAAGACTGGCATTGGCTGCGGCACAAGGCCGAGCTCAAGGTTGGCGTATCGCCCAATGAGTCGGCACCGTTTTCCGTCAATGCCGAAGACAACCAGTACGAGGGCATCAGCGCCGATGCCACCGCACTGGTTACCCAGTTGCTGGGGTTGCAGGTCAAGGTCGTGGCCTTTACCAGCGAGCAAGAGGCGCAGCAGGCGTTGCAGGCAGGAAGCGTCGATGTGATCAGCACCCATGGCAGCAACACGCCGCGCCAGGATCTGCTGTTAAGCATTCCCTATGCCCGGGACCGGCTGGCCCTGTTCAAGCGCAGCGCCGAACCGCGGAATTCTCCTGCCGACCTTACAGGGGTGCGCGTAGCGATCACCGACGAACACAGTGCAGAATTGAAGAAGCGCTTTCCGCGGGCGGACTTTCGCGTCTACGCCGATCATGACAAAGCCATTGCCGCTGCCGCCTTTGGTCAAGCCGACGTGTATCTTGACGATCTGTACAGCGCCTACTACCGGATCAATCGCTCGTTCTACGGTTTCGTGCGCTTCGAACGTTTCACCGATCTGCCGGTAACCGGTTACAGCTATGCCTTGCGCGCGGACAACACGCGCTTGCAGCGGTTGATCAACGTCGCCATCGGCGCCATTGGCGAGGACCAACTGCGCAATCTGGGCAAGCGCTGGGTGGGCAACAGCTTCATTCCCAGCGAACAGATGCTCGATCTCACCGTGGAGCAGACGCGCTGGATTCAGCGCCACCCGGTGGTACGCCTGGTGATTAACGATGACCTGGCGCCAGGAGCCTATTTCGACTCGAACGGGGTGTTTTCCGGTGGGATCGCCGATATCCTCGAGGTGATCACCCTCAGTACTGGTCTGCATTTTGAGGTGATTTCGCGCAGCGGCGGCTTTCCGCAGATCATCGAGGCGCTGCACAAAGGTTCAGCTGATCTGGCCCTGATGACGGCCAGCCCCGAGCGTGAAGAGTCTCTGCGCTTTTCCAGGCCGTTAATCGCCGGCCCCTTTGTATTGCTCAGCAGCATCGACCAGCAAGGCAAGCTGGGTAGCCTGGCCGATAAACGTGTGGCGATTCCCTCCGGGCACGTGGCAATACAGCGGCTGCGCAAACGTTACCCCGAGGCAACGGTGGTCGAAGGCGGTGGCTCGCTGGACTCGATGAACCTGCTCTATAAAGGCCAGGTGGATGCCGCTGTGGTGTCGATGCCCGCAGCGCGTTATTACATTGAGCGCTTGTTTCGCGACAAACTGGCCATCAACCAGGTGCTCGATCTCGGGCCGGCCAACGTCAACTTTGCCATGCGGCGCAGTGACGTTGAACTGCAATCGATCATCGACAAGGTCCTGCAGAGCATTGCCCCGGATGAACTCAATGCGATCTCCAACCGCTGGCGTTCGCCACCGGGCATGAGCGGCCAGACCTGGGTCGATTACCAGCGGGTAATCATCGAGATCGTCGCCGGTGCGGCGGTGTTGCTGTTGCTGTCGCTGGTCTGGGTGGTCTACCTGCGTCGGCAGATCAAGGCCCGGACCAAGGCTGAACGGATGCTCAACGATCAACTGCAGTTTGTCGAAACACTGACCGATAGCATGCCGCCGCCGTTGTATGTGCGTGATCTCAAGGGGCGCATGCTGTCGTGCAACCGCAGCTACCTGAAAAGTGTCGGCCTGAGTGCCGAGCAGGTGCTGGGCAAGACCGTGCGCCAGCTACCAAAGGAAAACTTCGAGAGCCTGCCGGACTTTCATCGCAATTACCTGCAGGCGATGCGCGACGGCCAGACCATCGAGTCGGTGCATGCCATTCAGCTGCAAGGCAGGGAAGTATGGATCAATCACTGGGTGCAACCGTTCCAGGATTCCCAAGGTGAGACTAAAGGCGTCATCTGTGGCTGGCTGGATATCACCGAACACCGGCAGATGGTCGAGCAGCTGCAGGAAGCGAAGAACCTCGCCGACGATGCCAGCCGCGCCAAGACCAGTTTCCTCGCGACCATGAGCCATGAAATTCGCACACCGATGAATGCCGTCATCGGCATCCTCGAACTAGCGCTCAAGCGCGCCGACAGCAAGCCCATTGATCGCGCCAGCATCGAAATCGCCCACACCTCGGCGAAAAGCCTGCTGGAGCTGATCGGCGATATTCTCGACATCGCTCGCATCGAGTCCGGACGCCTGAGCCTGTCGCCCAAGCGTGCCAACCTGCGCGAGCTGGTCGAATCGGTGGCCAGGGTGTTCGAAGGGCTGGCCCGGCAGAAACGCCTGAGCCTGATCCTCGACATCGACTCGAGTATCAATTGCGATGTGTTGATCGATGCCCTGCGTTTCAAGCAGATCCTTTCCAACCTGATCAGCAATGCCATCAAATTCACTGAAGAAGGTTCGATCAAGATCAGTATTTCCGGGCTGCTGATCGATGCCAGCCTGCTCAATGTCAGCCTCAGCGTCGAAGATACGGGGGTTGGCATCAGCCCGAGCGACCAGCAGCGCTTGTTCCGGCCTTTCGTCCAGGCGCAGCGCAATGTGCAACGCACCGAAGGTACCGGCCTGGGCCTGGTGATCTGCCGCTCGCTGTGCGAAATGATGGGCGGCCGGGTGACCTTGACCAGTACCTTGGGGCGCGGCACCCGGATCGATGTGGAAATGCGCCTGCAAGTACTTGAGCACATCGACGTGCCCCAGGTTCCGGCGCTGATCCAGGCGCGGCCGAGGTACCAATTGCAAGTGCTGGTGGTGGATGATCACCGCATCAATCGCCAGGTATTGCGTGAGCAACTGAGCTTTCTCGGCCATGAAGTCTGTGAGGCGGAAAACGGCCAGGTGGCGTACGAGCGCTGGAGCGAGCAACCCTTCGATATCATTATCACCGACTGCCACATGCCGGTGATGAATGGCGTCGACCTCACCCTTGCGATCCGTAAGACCGAACAGGAACAGGGGCTGGAAGCGACAGTGATCATCGGCCTGACCGCCGACGCACAACCGGAAGAGATCGACCTGTGCATCCAGGCCGGGATGATCGATTGCCTGATCAAGCCAATCGGTCTGGATGAACTGGACGCCCGTTTGCTGGCCTTGCAACCGGGGTACGAGGCGGACACTCCCGAGCATGTCCATGTGCCGTCGGAACCGTTGATGCTGGCCCCGGAAACACTGCGCCTGGTCGACCTCGGTCCGCTGGAGCTGCTGATCAGCAGTGAGCCGGTGAAGTTTCGCCAGATCCTCAACGAGCTGATCAACAATAATCGCAAGGACTGCCTGGCATTGAAGGCCTTGCTGCAACAAGGCGACACCGACAAGCTCAGCCAGCTGGCCCATCGAATCAAGGGCGCGGCGAAGGTGGTCAAGGGCGAGCAGCTGGTTGAACGTTGCCGGCAACTGGAGGCTGCCTGTCTGGATCCTCAGGTTTCGTTTGCGCAACTCGAGCACGCTGTGGCCCAGGTCGAAGCGGCCATTGGCGCGTTGGAGGAGGCTTTGCAGAATCTCTAGCCGCCATCCGGTGGGAGCGGGCCTTGTCCCGCGATCGGGCGCGCAGCGGCCGCAAAAGATGGGCCTGCTACGCAGTCCATCGCGGATAAATCCGCTCCCACAGTTAACCAGGTGACAGACAGTTGCTCCCACCTTCACCGGCTGGGCACCTCACCGATAACCGTGGTGCGGAACATCTCGCGACGCATGCCGTGGTAGTCGGAGATCGGCAGGTGCCAGGTGCAGCGGTTGTCCCAGATGGCCAAGGTGCCCTGACGCCAGCGCATGCGGCAGGTGAAGGCGGGCGCGGTAGCCAGGTTGAACAGGTAGTCGAGCAGCGGCTTGGCTTCTTCCGTGCGCAAACCCTGGATGCCGATGGTGTAGGCAGGATTGATGAACAGTATTTTCTCGTCGGTTTGCGGATGGCGGGTCACCAGCGGGTGGCTGCGCAGATCCTGGGAGGTATCGCTGCCATAGTTGATCGCCATGTTTTCCAGCAGGGCGTTGTGGTTGGCGCCGACCCCATAGGCCCGCTCAGGGCTGTGCAGCGCATCGAGGTTGGCCAGTAGCGCCTGCATCCCCGGCGACAGCCATTCATAGGCCAGCGCCAGGTTGGCGAAACAGGTGTCGCCACCGTAAGGCGGGATGTCGTGGCCGTAGAGCAGGGTGAAGGCCGGCGGGCGTTCCTGGAAGGTCCAATCGCTGTGCCAGGCCCCGCCGAACACGAAGGGCGCCTTCTCGTCGGCTTCCTTGACCACGTGCACCACATGCGGATGCTCCGCCATGGTAGTCACATAAGGCTCGCGGCCGAATTCACCGAACTGCAGGGTGACCCGTTCCAGGTCCGCGATACTGAGGTTCTGCTCGCGGATGAACAGCACCTTGTGCGCCAGCAGCGCCTGGCGTAACTCGGCGAAGCCTGCGGCGTCCAGACGGTTCAGGTCGAGGTCTTCGACGTCGGCACCGAGGGCCCCGGTGCTGGGGGTGACGCGAATGTGGCGGTAGGCAGTCGCGCGGTTGTGGCTGGGATGGCAGTAGATGAATTCGCTCATGGCGGACACTCACATGGGGGCAGGATGTCACAGCATGGCTCCGAGGTAGCGCAGGTGCAGTCTGGTGTCCTCGGATAGGCCAACAGTTACTTTTAGTCCCATTCCTATTTGTTTCAAATGTGTGGCTGATAAGATTTTTTCCAGAACAAACCCTGGAACCTTCTTGCCATGACCTTGAATGCCGCTGTGCCCAACGAGTTCAGCGTGTTGCGTGTGATCACCCTGGCGTCCGACGTCGCGTCAGCCGCGCGCCTCGCCTCAGCCCTGGGCGGCATGGGCATCACGCCTGTGACCAATGTCGACTCCTTGAGTGCGGTGGCGGCCTGGCTGCACGAAAACAGCGTCGACGTCATCATCTGTGAAATTCGCCCCGAATGTGGTGACGGCCTGATGTTGCCGAGTCTGCTCAGAAGCTTGCATGAGGCTGGCACCTTGAGCCAGTTTCCGAGCATCTTCTGGACCGGAGAAACCACCCTTAATCCTCCGCCACAAGTGCTTGAGGATCATGCCTCGCTGCTCTGCGAGAAGGTCACCAATGCGCATTGGGTCAAGCGCCTGGGCGGGGTGGCGATCAGCGCGCTGGAGTCGCATGCACGGCTGGCACGCGCCGCGGGCATCACGGTAGAGATCGTGCGAGAGGGCGGCGCGATGGACCTCGGCGATGCCCTGCGCGCACTGCTGCTGACGCGAGCGCAAAGTGACCAGCCAGTCGCTGCAGTTATTTTCGATAGCCTGGCCGAGGACGAAGTGATCAATGCCCTGACCACCGGAACAGGCCTGCGCTTTGTATTCCAGCCGCAGCTCGAATTGCTCACCCGACGTGTCGTCGGCGCCGAAGCGCTGGTGCGCTGGCGGCACCCGCGCTTCGGCGAAATACCGCCTTCGGTGCTGATACCCTTGGTTAACCGCCTGGAACTGGACCTGCTGTTGTTCAGCCTGGTGGAAATGTGGACCCTCAAGGCCTTGTCGGCGTTGAAGCGTGAGAACATCCGTATCCCGATTGCGGTCAACGCATCGGCCAAGACCATCTGCACCGCGAACTTCGCTGATCGCCTGGCCGCGCGAATGTACCAGGCAGACTTGCCGAACCGCTTGCTGAAAGTCGAGCTCACCGAAGATGTACCCGAACCGGACGAACTGCAGCTTTCAGCCTCGCTGACGGCCATACGCGCCAAGGGCTTTCAGGTGTCACTGGATGACTTCGGTTCGGGCGCGGCTACCTTGAAGCTGTTGGCCAACCAGTCGTTCGACGAGATGAAAATCGACGGTGCTTTCGTTCGTGGTGTTGAACAACACGCTTCATCACGCAAGGTCATTGCCGGCATCGTCAACTGGGCGGGGCTGCTTAATCTGAACATGGTCGCCGAGGGCATTGAAGATGAACACACTATCCCGTTGTTGCACCGCCTGGGTTGTCGGGTAGGGCAGGGCTATGCCTTGGCCCGGCCCATGGAGTTCGACGATTTCATGGCATTCATGATTGAACAGGAGAAACGCCAGTAGTACTAACTACACTTAACTAACCTGAACGCATAATTGCGTTGTTTACGTGCGCCTGAAATTTATCTGATGTATGCCACTATTAGCTTTTAGGAGTTTTCCGATACTCAACAGGACAGTACTTCTCTAGATTACATGACAATCGCGCTGATGCCTTATTTGCACTAATGCTGATAGTTGCAGGCGATTTGCAGTAATACCTGGATGTATTTTTGCTCGCTATACAGAGTGTCCTGTAATCTATGAAACGCTTAAAAGTTGCTTTGCTGGATGATCATGCAATCGTGCGGCATGGATTGGTCAATCGCTTGGTGCAGGAGCCGGAGTTTGAAGTGGTCGGTGTTTACGCCCGTAGTCGCGACTTGATGAGCGGCCTGGCGGCAGCCCCGGCCGATGTCCTGCTGCTGGATTTTGTTCTCGGCCCAGATGAACTGGACGGTGTATTGCTGATTCGCGCGTTGCGGGTGAAGTATCCGGAGTGCCGTATCCTGGTTTTTTCCGCACACCATGATTCGGCGACCGTGATTCTCGCCTTGCGCGTAGGGGCGCGGGGATTTCTTGGTAAAGGCGAAGACATGGGGCAACTGGTCAAGGCCATCAAGGTGGTTGCCTCGGGCGCTGTGTACTTGAGCCCGGACATGGCTTACCGGGTCGCTGAAGCCACCGCGATCAGCAACGACGGCGACGAGAAAGATCGCGCTGACGCGATACGTTCTGTCAGCTTATCCAGCCGTGAACAGGAGGTCATTCGCTGTTACCTGGCGGGCATGACCATCACCGATATCGCCGAGAAATTCAATCGCAGCATCAAGACCATCAGTACGCAAAAGGCTGCGGCGTTTCGCAAGTTGGGCGTGGTTTCCAACAACGAGCTGTTCAAGATAAAACATATCATTGAAGGGCGTTGAACAGGCCTCGCAGCAACTGCGCGAATCGCGTGGGAGGTGTTCAAACACAAGGTGAAAATTGCCTGCCGTTGGGTATACTCAGGTGCGTACCAGGGCGCTGAGCAGATCAGCTATCCCTTATTTCAACAGTGCCTATTGCGCTGGTTCGACTGGACTCGTTCGCCATGAAACGGATACGCATTGCGTTACTCGATGACCACGCCGTAGTACGCCATGGGCTGGCCAACACCCTGGCCGCCGAAGCAGACTTTGAAATCGTCGGTGTGTATGAGCGAAGCCGGGACCTTATCCCAGGATTGGCGAAAGCGCCTGCCGACTTGCTGCTGCTGGACTTCTCCCTGAACCCCGACGAGCTGGACGGGGTGTCGCTGATCCGCGCGTTGCGGGTCAAGTTTCCCGCTTGTCAGATTCTTATCCTCTCGTCCCACCACGACCCGGCAACCGTAGGCCTGGCCATGCGCGTAGGCGCCCGCGGCTTTGTCGGCAAAGGCGAAGAGATGGCGCAACTGGTCAAGGCCGTGCGCCGGGTGGCAGGCGGTGCGGTGTACTTGAATGCCGACATGACCTATCGGCTGGCCGAGTCGGTGACCAGTGCCACTGAGGACAAGAGCGAGGCACCGGACCCGCTGGTTCAGGCCGATCTGACCAGTCGCGAACAGGAGGTTATTCGCTGCTACCTGGCGGGCATGACCGTGAGCGACATTGCGGAAAAATTCAACCGCAGCATCAAGACCATCAGCACCCAGAAAACTTCGGCGTTTCGCAAGCTCGGGGTGACCTCGAACAATGAGTTGTTCAAGCTGAACAAGATCATCGGGCCGTCATGAGTGCGTGGGCGCGCCGGGCGACGCTGGTTTTATTGCTGACAGGCTGCTGGAGCTCCATTGCCTGGGCCGCAACGATTGAGCTGAGTGCCGAGGAACAGCGCTGGATCAAGGCCCATCCGCTGCTGAGGGTGGGCGTGAACGATGACCTGATTCCGTTCGAGTACATGGAGGATGGGCAACTGCATGGACGGTCATCGCATTTTTTTGAAGCGGTAAGTCGCGAGACCGGCCTGACGTTCAGCTATGTGCCCGGCAACAGACAGGCGGTGCGTGAGGTCTGGTTGCAGGAAGGCCAGGTTGACCTGCTGTCCTCCTATTTTCATTTCAAGGGCACGCCGCTCCCGAGCAATTTGAGCGTACTGCCTTACCACACCACCTCGCCCATCATTGTTACCCGTCTCGACGCCCCCGACGCCTTTGATCTTGATCAGTTGCAAGGCAAAACCGTGGTGATCTCCGGCCTCCCGCACTACGAGGCCATGTTCAGGGACAGGAAAATCAAGGCCCGACTGATCAAAAGCAGTTCGGCCCTGGAGATGCTGAACCTGGTCAAGGACGGTCAGGCGGATGCCGTGGTGGCCAGTGGCACCTTCCTGATGCCTTATCTATACCGGCAGTTCCAGGGCGTTCTGGAGACCTCGGGTGTGGTCGGCAGTGAGCAAATGGATGTGAACATCGCGGTACGCTCTGACCAGACTGTGCTGCTTTCAATCCTTGAGAAAGTCCTGCGCTCGATCACCGCGCAGCAACAGCAAGAAAGCCACGAGCACTGGTATAACGACTTTGACCCGCATCACCTTTCGCTACAGAGCATCAGTAGCCACTACCTGCACGTGCTGCTGTTAGCAGCGCTGATGCTGGTTGGCCTGTGTCTACTGGTGTATCGCAGCCTTCTACAACGCCGGCGAGCCGTGCGTAACGAAGAGGAAAAGACCCAGCTGCTGGCGGTCATGAGCCATGAAATCCGTTCACCGATGAACGCGGTCCTGGCGGCCATGGAACTGCTCGGGCACACCCGGCTCAATGAGCAGCAGCGCCACTTTGCCGATCTGGCCAACAGCGGTGCCAATGCACTGCTGCGCCTGCTGGACAATGTGCTGGATGTGTCCAGGCTGGAAACCGGGCAGCTGCGTCTTGCTCTCGAACCGACCGATGTCGGTGCGTTGTTACAGGGCGTGGCGGGCCTGCAACGTTTGCGCGCCCGGGAAAAGAACCTGGCGTTGAACCTGCATATCGAGCCGCAACTGCCCCTGTTGCTGCTGGACAGTACGCGTCTGGGCCAGGTCTTTCACAACCTGCTGTCCAACGCGATCAAGTTTACCGATGCCGGCCATGTCGATGTGCACTTGCGCCTGCGGGTGGAAGAGGGCGCAGAAGAGCAGTTGGAGATCGAAGTACGCGACACCGGCATCGGTATCTCCGAGGCGGTCCAGGCTTCATTGTTTCGACCCTATGCACAGGCCAGTCACTCGTATAAACGATCGGGCGGTACCGGCTTGGGATTGGCGATCTGCCGACAGCTGGTGGACTTGATGAACGGTTCGTTGGTACTGGAGAGTGAGCTGGGGCGTGGGTACTGCGATAACCATTCTCTTGCCGGTGAGCCGCGCGTCCAGACCCCAGACGGTGTCTACCGTTGCAGCGGCGCTACCGAGCATGGCAACCCCTTGCGGTCTGCAGGTGCTGGTAGTGGAAGATACCTTGGCCAACCAGGAAGTGCTGCGCGCGCAAATCAGCGGCTTTGGCTGTCGACCCGTGGTGGCCGCCGACGCTGCCCAGGCCCGTGCTTTGTTTCGCGAAAGCCGCTACGACCTGATCCTGATGGACTGCGACTTGCCCGATCAGGATGGCTACAGCCTGGTCCGTGAATTGCGCGAGCTGGAGCCGCAGCTGGGCCGTGTACATTGCCCGATCATCGCTATTTCGGCGTTGACCGGTAATGAGCACCTGGAGCGCTGCTTTGCTGCCGGAATGGACGGAGTGTTGAGTAAACCCATTGGCCTGAACCCACTGCGCGACGTCATCCAGACCTGGTGCAAGGTGAACCTGGCCGCCCCCAGCGCGGCCTTGATGGCGCCCACGCTCGACCAGGCGGCAATCAACCGGGAAATGGCCCGCGACGTCGGTAGCCTGGTAAAGGCCATGGCCCTGTTCGATCGCAAGGCTGCCCTGCATGCTGCCCACCGTTTGAACGGTGCCGCCTTGATCATGGAATGGGAGACCTTGGCCCGCGACAGCAAGACCCTGGAAACGCTGTTGCGCGCCGAGGTGGCGTGGGATGCCCCGGCCTACCTGGAAACGTTGACGGCGCTGGTCGAACACTGGAATGCCTTGAGCGGTGGCATGCCGCTCGATGTGCTGCCGACGGGACGCGCTCATCGGGCGGTGCCATTGTGAGCCTGCTCATCCGGCCCCTGCTATTGACCTTGAGCCTGTTGACCAGCCTGGCGACAGCGGGCGAATACGCTAATCCCCCGCCGATGGAATTGACTGCGCAGGAGCAGGACTGGATCGCCGCCCATCCCGTCTTGCGCGTCGGTGTATTCGATAACCTCATTCCCTTCGAATATTTGAACGACAAGCAACTGCGGGGACTCTCGGCCAAGTACCTTGCACTCGTGCAGCGCCGTACCGGCCTGCGCTTCGAATTTGTGGCCACCAGCACCCGCAGTTCGCGCAAGGATCAACTGCTCAGCGGCGAGGTCGACATTCTGTCCACCCGGCGCAGGTCCGAGAATCCGGCAGACGATAGCGGTCTGTTGTACACCACCCCTTACAACACCAGCTCGACCATCCTCGTCAACCATTTCGGCGACAGGCCTAGCGTTGATCTGAAGCAGATGGCTGGCAAGACCCTGGTCATGCTGGGGCGTGAAGTGTATGCCGGGTTCTTGCGCGAACAAGCGCCAGGGGTGAGGCTGATCGCCGCCGAGAATGCCGTGGACATGCTCGCGCTGGTCAAGAATGGCAGGGCCGACGCCGCTATTGCGTCGGAGTGGTTGTTGATTCCCTACCTGTCGCGACAGTATCAGGGGGAGCTGCAGATATCCGGCGTGGTACCTCAGTTGCATACCGGGGTCAGCATGGCCGTGCGTGACGAGCAGCCGCTGTTGCTGTCCATTCTGGAGAAATCGCTGGCATCGATCACTGCAGATGAACGCAAGGCCATCTACGACGATTGGTTTGCCGAAATGAACCTGGACATCCCGACCCTCACCGCCATTGCCGAGCACTACGATGGCGAGTTGTGGATGTTGCTGTCTGTTGTGCTGCTGTTGCTCGCGCTGGTTTGGCAAAGCCGCCAGCAACGGCGCCGGGCAATCCAGAACGAACGGGAAAAGGCCATGTTCCTGGCGGTCATGAGCCATGAAATCCGCTCGCCGATGAACGCGGTGCTGGCAGCGGTGGAGTTGCTCGAACACACCCCGCTCGACGAGCAGCAGCAACAGTTCACTGGCCTGGCCAATAACGGTGCAACCACGCTGCTGCGGCTGGTTGATGATGTACTGGATATCTCGCGGATCGAGGCTGGCCAACTCAAGCTCAACCTGGAGCCGGTGGACGTGCCGGCGTTGGTGCAACGGGAGATAGATGCGCACTTCCTGCTTGCCGATGAAAAGGGCCTGGAGCTGAGCCTCAGCGGCGAGCGCAACATGGCGCCGTTGTTGCTGGATGATCTGCGCGTGGCCCAGGTTCTGCGCAACCTGATCAGCAATGCGATCAAATTCACCGATGCCGGCCGTGTCGAGGTTCAATTGCAACTGTTGGAAGGGCCGACGGCCACTACCCGGCAGTTGTTGATGCGGGTCGTGGATAGCGGTATCGGTCTGTCGCCGCAGGCACTGCAGGCGTTGTTCCGGCCTTATGCCCGCTCACGCAACGCGTTCAAGCGCACCGGTGGCACCGGCCTGGGGCTGGTGGTCTGTCGGCGCCTGGTGAAATTGATGCGCGGCAAGCTGACGCTCGACAGCACGCTGGGGGTGGGTACTACGGTCGAGGTTGCGTTGCCGGTGGAGATGGCAGAGCCGCGAGCGCTGGAACAGCCTGTCACTGCCGACACTTCGGCAGTCAGCGGTCTGCGGGTGCTGGTGGTGGAAGACACCCTGGCCAACCGACACGTGCTGCGCGCACAGATCGAGGGCTTTGGCTGCGAAGCATTACTGGCAGAGGACGCCGCGCAAGGGCTGGCGTTGTTCAGCCAGCAGCCGGTCAATCTGGTGCTGATGGACTGCGATCTGCCAGACCAGGATGGATACAGCCTGGCCGCTGAGTTCCGTGAGCTGGAGCACAGCCTGCAGCGCCCGTACTGCCCGATCATTGCCATCTCGGCGCTGACCGGTAACGAACACCTAGAACGTTGTTTCGATGCCGGCATGGACGGCGTGCTGAGCAAGCCGATCCGCCTGGCCAAACTGCAGGAAGCCATCGAACTCTGGTGTGACGTACCGCTGGGGCAGCAGGAGCAGGACTTCACACCCCCGGTGATGGAAATGTCTGCCGTGCATGAGGAGCTACGCGCCGACCTGAGTCATCTGCTAGAGGCAGTAGCGCTGGGTGACAGGCAGGGCGCCTTGCATGCGGCTCATCGCTTGCACGGTGCCGCGCTGGTACTGGAATGGCGCGACTTTGCGGCGGCCGCCGCGACACTGGAGCAGACATTGCGGGTTCAAACTTGTTGGCGCAACGCTGACACGGCGGCTTACCTGCGCATTATTATCGAGCAGTGGCAAGTCCTGACAGATATTGCCGTATAGGGCTCTATAGTAAGTTCTATTTGGCGTGCGCAATTAACCTTGCTAAACAGGCGTATTTTTAGGAGCACTCCTATGGACGTCGATTCTGCAAAACTGCTTGTTAATTTAAGTTAATACTCAGCAGTTGCTTATGACTTTCTGCGCTGCATGGCTATTTTTCGGACCACTCCTATATTGAACGAATAGCACGTTACTTACACTTAACCACGCAACAGATCATGACCGCTCGCGATCATGAGCGTGCGCAACTAACAGCACAACATTCGTTCTCTCGGAGTTATTTCATGTACTTCAAATCCCGCCTTCTTGCAGTAATGATCGCTGCCGGTTCGACCCCTTTCGCCATGGCTGGGGATGGCAACATCACGTTCAACGGCCTGATCAATTCCGAAACCTGCGTTGTCAAAGTAAACGGCGCTGGTGCCAATGCCGCGGTCGTTCTGCCGACTGTCGCGGCGAAGACCCTGGGCACAGCAGGTCAAACCGCAGGCCTGACCCAGTTCACCATGGAGCTGACCGATTGCGGTGATGTGTCGAAAAAAGCCTACGCCTTCTTCGAAGCTGGCAGCACGGTTGACCCTCGTAGCGGCAACCTGAAAAACGCCTCGGGTACTGCTAAAGGGGTGCAGTTGCAACTGATCGATGTCAGCAGCACTAAACCAGACAACGCAATCAAAGTCGGACAAGAGTCGCAAAGAACCGCCACCACCCAGATCGCTACTACTACCGATGGCAAAGGGACTCTGCCGTATGGCGTGCAGTACTTCGCAGAAGGCCCAATTACCGCCGGTACTGTAATTAGCAACGTGACCTACACCATCGCTTACCCGTAAGTCGCAGGCAAAAGTCCACGCCCTTTTCTGTAAAGAAGGGGCGTGATTCCAGGTGCTAACGGGGCTTTTCTATGTTGTGCAAACGTCCTTTCAAACAGCTGTTGCTGGCCGGTCTGATAGCGCTGACGTGCGCTGAGGCCATGGCCGGTGTGGTGATCACCGGTACCCGTCTGGTTTACCCGGCCGGGCAAAAAGAAATTACCGTCAAGCTCAACAACAATGGCTCGCAACCGGCCTTGACCCAATCATGGATCGACACCGGTGATGTCAAATCCACGCCCACCAACTCCAGGGCGCCGTTTGTGCTGTCGCCGCCGGTGTCGCGCATTGATCCGGGCAAAGGCCAGAGCTTGCGGGTGATGTTCACCGGTGCGGCGCTGGCCGGGAACAAGGAGTCGCTGTTCTGGCTCAACGTCCTGGAGATTCCGCCCAAGTCACAGGACGCCGAGGCGCTCAACACGCTGCAGATGGCGTTCCGTTCGCGGATCAAGCTGTTCTATCGCCCAGAGGGCCTACCCGGTACGCCGAGCGAGGCCATCGAACAAGTGCAATGGCAAGTAGTGCCTGCCAGCAGTGGTCAGGGCCTGGCCTTGCAGGCGTTCAACCCCTCGGCGTTCCACGTCTCGGTGGTGGAGCTTGAGCTGGTCGTCGGCGCACAGCGCGATCGCGGTGCCGATGGCATGGTCGGGCCGGGTGAAACGCGCCAGTTCGCGCTGGAAAAACTCAAAACCCTACCCGCTGGCAATGCCCAGGTGGAGTTCAACGCCATCAACGATTACGGGGCACTGATACCGACGCGCAAAGCGCTCAAGCCCTGATTCACCCCTTCGACGTTATTGCTCGCGAGTTACCTATGCCTACCACATCCAGCTCCAGGTGTTTCCTGCGGGCGGAGCCCAGCTTCGCCTTGAATTCACTCGCGGTCCTGATACGCAAGGTGCTGACGGTTGCCCTTGGTGCAGGGGTAGGGCAAGGCGTGCTGGCGCAGGAGATTGAGTTCAACGATGCGTTCTTGCCCGAAGACTCTCGTAATATTGACCTTGGCGCTTATCAGGCCGGCAACCCGATCATGCCGGGTCAGTACCGCGCCGACGTCAAGCTCAACGGACTGCTGAACAGCCGTCAGGAAATTCGCATTGACGCCCAGAAAGATGGCCGCAAGCCGGTTATCTGCATGAGCACTGCCTTGCTTGAGCGCCTGGGTGTGCAAATGACGCGCTTGACGCCCGAGGCCAGCCAGTTGCTAGAAGGTCAGGGCTGCCCGTCGATAGCGAGCTTGATCCCTGGAGCCAGTGCGAGCTTTTCAGCCGAAGAGCAGACTCTCGATATCAGCATTCCTCAAGTCTCGCTCAAGCGTAATGCCCGCGGCTATGTCAGCCCGGAGCTCTGGGACCGTGGCGTAACCGCCGGCATGCTCAGCTACAACTTCAACGGCAACCGCAACAAGACCCGTGACGGCAACTACGACTCGGCTTATCTCGGCCTCAATGCCGGGCTCAACCTGGGTGACTGGCGCCTGCGCCACAACGGCTCGATGAGCTGGCAACCGCGCCTGGGCAACAAGTTCCAGTCGCTCGACAGCTACGCCCAGCGCGATATCACTTCGCTGAAAAGCCAATTGTTGCTGGGGGAGTCCAGCACCAACGGCGATATTTTCGACACCTTGTCGTACCGCGGCGTGCAACTGGCCAGTGACGATCGCATGCTGCCCGAATCCCTGCGCGGTTACGCCCCGGTAATCCGTGGCATTGCCCGCACCAACGCGCGGGTGACCATCCGCCAGTCCGGCAACGTGTTACTGGAGACCACCGTAGCCCCCGGCGCTTTCGTCATCGACGACCTGTACTCCACCGGCTATGGCGGCGACCTCAATGTCACAGTTTCCGAAGCCGATGGCACTGAACAGAATTTCATCGTGCCCTATGCCTCGGTCAGCCAGTTGCTGCGCCCGGGCACTTCGCGTTTCAGCCTCACCGCGGGTGAAACCCGCAACAACTACATCGATGACCAGGCCCGGCTGCTGCAAGGCACGCTGCAATATGGCTTGAGCAACACCTTTACCGGCTACGGCGGGGTGCAATCGAGTGATGACTATATGGCGGTGCTCACCGGCCTGGCATTCGGCACGCCGATCGGCGCCATGGCGGTGGATGTCACCCACGCCCAGACCGCGCTTGACGCCGGCACCTCGAAAGGGCAGAGCATGCGCCTGTCCTACAGCAAGAACATCCTCAGCACCGGCAGCAACTTCTCGGTAGCGGCCTACCGGTTTTCCACCGACGGCTACCTGGATTTCAGCAACGCCATGCAGTTGCTTGAAGGCGAGAAAAACGGCTGGGACACTACGGCATTCGGACGACCGCGCAGCCGTCTCTCGGTGAGCGCCGACCAGAGCCTGGGCCCGTGGGGGCAAGTCGCGCTCAGTGGTTATGCGCAAAACTATTGGGACCTGCCCGGTCGCGACGTGCAGTACCAGTTCAGTTACAGCAAGCAGTTCAACCGCGTCAGCTTCAGCCTCAACGCCAACCGCAGCCGCATGGGCCTGGGCGACATGGAAAACAGCTACCTGCTGACCATCAGCATGCCCCTGGAATTCGGCGATTCGGGCTACGGCCCGCAGCTGATGAGCCAGACCGGCCGTGACAGCCAGGGCCATTACAACCAGCAGGTCAGCCTCAGTGGCACGGCCGGTGCCGACCGTCAGTATGGCTATGGTGCAACCATTGGCCATGATGGTGCCGGCAACAGCAACAGCGCCTCCCTCAACGGCCAGTACACCGGCGCGAGCGCCATGCTCAGTGCCAGCCTGGGACGCGGCGAGGGCTACACCAGCATCTCGGTTGGCGCCAGTGGCACCGTGGTTGCCCACAGTGCGGGTGTAACCCTGACACCTTATCGCGGAGAAACCATGGCCGTGGTCAGCGCTCCGGGCGCCGAAGGGGCCAAGGTCGCCGGTTACCCCGGCCTCAAACTCGATAGCCGTGGCAATGCCGTGGTGCCGTACCTGCGCCCTTACGAACTCAACGATGTGGCAATCGACCCGATAGGCACTTCGCTGAGCGTCGAACTGACTGAAACCAGCCAGCAGGTGGCGCCACGTGCGGGTGCTGTCGTGCACCTTAAATACGGCACCAATCAGGGCCGGGCGGTGCTTCTCAACGTGCGCCTGGACGATGGCAGCGCCTTGCCATTTGGCGCTGGCGTAACCGATGGCGAAGGCACCTCGGTGGGCATGGTCGGGCAGGGTGGTCAGCTCTATGCGCGGGTCAAGCCCGAAACACGGCGCTTGCTGATCAACTGGGGCAGCAAGTTCGATCAGCAGTGCGCACTGGTCATTCCTGCCGGAGCAGACGCCGGTCAACAACTGGTGCAAGTGGATGCCGTGTGTGCGGCCGGTAAGCAGGTTGCTGATAGAGCGTCTGCCACTAGCATGCAGAAGGTAAAGTTATGAAAATGGGCTTGATGATTAAAATACTGCTGGCGGCTACTGCATTGTGGGGGATGGCTGATTCGGTCATGGCTAAATGCACAGTACATGAACATAAACCAACTGATGACATAATGCCGCTGCAGATTTCAGCAATAACTGTTGGCAGAGATGTGCCATTGGGCTCGATAGTTTTTCGGCAGTATCACAATACGTCTTCTGACAGTCTAAAGGTATCGTGCCAGATTCCATTCCAAGCAAATCATGAGTTTAAGGTTGATGGTTCTTCCAAGGCCAATTGGACGACTGGCCCTTATGCTCACAAGGTTTTCAAGACCAATATCAATGGTTTAGGTGTGGCGTTCAAGCGCGGGCCTGAAATTTTTCCATGGAAGTCCTCTAACGTTGATAGCGGCTGCGGGGGAACTCCCGGAGGAACTTGCGATCTCACGATCCGGCGAGAATTGGCTTGGGCCGAAATTCTTCTAATCAAAATCGGTGATGTTTCGCCTGGTTTGCTTAGGGGCAATCAATTGCCCCTTATGTCTATGTATTATCACATCGCGGAGCGTTCGGACTTGGTGTTCAAGGTGAAGTTCTCAGGTAACATTCAAATTGTGGCCAATACTTGCGTCACCCCCCATGTGCCGGTAACCATGGGCACATACATGCTCAAAGATTTTAAAGGAGTGGGCAGCGCTACCGCTTGGAGAAATTTCGACATTACCTTGAAAAACTGCCCGGCCTTCAATGGGATCTACGACACTCTAGAGGGTTCTCCAGCCTGGACCTCGCCATCGGCCAGCGATCCGGGTGGTCTCGGCCATCCTGGATTCAGTACCGACAACGATTTGAAGCTGCGTATCGATCCAACCCGCCCTGCGATCAACGCCCAGAAGGGGGTGCTCAGCCTTGATCCGAGCGGTACCAGCAGCACCCCCGCAGCCACGGGTATTGGTGTGCAGATCGCCGACAGTTCCGGCGAGCCGCTGCCGCTGGCAACTGCCTACGATCCCGACCTTTACTTGCGAACCATCCAAAGTGACTACATCATCCCCTTGCGAGCCCGTTATCTGCAGACCTCAAGCAAGGTAACACCCGGCCCGGCCAATGCGTCGGCGAGTTTTACGATTATCTACCAGTAGGTAGCCTGGGGAAGATCTTCACACCAGGCTCGCCCGGTCACTCCGGCGTGCAGCTGCCCCCCATTTTGTTTGGTGACTACAGCGTGGCAACTCCACAAATTAGGGGTTGGCCATGAAAAAGCCCGTCTCTGATCCCCTCTGCCTGCACCTCATTTAGGAACAGACTTTGTCCTGCGATTGGACACGTAGCGGCAGTAAATCCTGAATTCGCGATACCCCTTATAGACCGCCGCGCTCGGATTTACTGCCGCTTTGCGACAGATCGCGGGCAAGACCCGCTCCTACAGGGATTGCAGCATGCTCTGCGATGTTGAGCTGCTAGCCCACCTCGTTCGCCGGTTTCTTTTAGTCCTATTCCTATTTTATTCAGTTTTGCGGCTGATAAGATTTTTCTCAATAACAGTACCGGTTCGGCTGCACGTAGGCACTGCGACATCATTAATACTTCTCGCGAACGAGTTTTCTTATATCAAGCTCGTCCCACTAGGTGGTGCCATGCGCGAGTGCTGAAATACGGCACCAATCAGGGCCGCGCCGTGCTCCTCAATGTGCGCCTGGACGATGGCCGCGCCTTGCCATTTGGTGCTGGCGTAACCGATGGCGAAGGTACCTCGGTGGGCATGGTCGGGCAGGGTGGTCAGCTCTATGCGCGGGTCAAACCCGAGACACGGCGCTTGCTGATCAACTGGGGCAGCAAGGTCGATCAACAGTGCGCACTGGTCATTCCTGCCGGAGCAGACGCCGGCCAGCAACTTGTTCAAGTGGATGCCGTGTGTGCGGCCGGTAAGCAGGTTGCTGATAGCGCGCCTGTCACTAATATGCAAAAGGTAAAGTTATGAAAATGGGCTTGTTGATTAAAATACTGCTGGCGGCTACTGCGTTGTGGGGTATGGCAGATTCGGTCATGGCTGAGTGCGTGGAAGAATATAACAAACCAACTGATGACATAATGCCGCTGCAGATTTCAGCAATAACTGTTGGCAGAGATGTGCCATTGGGCTCCATAGTCTACCGGCAGTATTACAATACGTCTTCTGTGACTCTGTCTAAGCGGTGCAGGCTTCCGTTTCAACAGCAATACGAGTTCAAGCTTGATGGTCAATCCAAAGCTAATTGGACGACTGGCCCTTATGCTCACAAAGTTTTCAAAACTAATATCAATGGCTTAGGAGTGGTGTTCAAGCGCGGGGTTGAAGTTTTTCCTTTTAAATCCCCTAGCGTGAATAACACATGCCCGCAACAACCCGGCTCCTTTTGCTATCACGCGATCGCGCCGTCGTACGCGTGGTTCGAAATTCTTCTAATCAAAATCGGTGATGTTTCGCCTGGTCTACTTAGGGGCAATCAATTGCCCCTTGCCTCTATGTATTATTACATGGCGGAGCGCTCGGACTTGGTGTTCAAGGCGAAGCTCTCGGGTAACATTCAAATTGTCGCCAATACCTGCAGCACCGCCAATGTCGAAGTACCCATGGGCACGTACAAGCTCAAAGATTTTCAAGGAGTGGGCAGTGCTACAGGTTGGAAAGATTTCGACATTACCTTGAAAAACTGCCCGGCCTTCTTTGGGATCTACGACGCCCTGCAGAACTCTCCAAGCTGGACCTCGCCATCAGACACCGATCCGGGTGGTCTGGGCTATCCTGGATCCAGTACCAACAACGTTGTGAAGCTGCGCATCGATCCAACCCGCCCTGCGATCAACGCCAAGCAGGGGGTGCTCAGCCTTGATCCGACCCGTGTCAGCAACAACCCCGCAGCCACCGGTATTGGTGTGCAGGTCGCCAACGACTCCAACAACGAGCTGGCACTGGCAACTGCCCACAATACCGGCCTTTACTTGCGAACCATCCAAAGTGACTACTTCATCCCCTTGCGGGCCCGTTATCTGCAGACCTCAAGCAAGGTAACACCCGGCCCGGCCAATGCGTCGGCGACCTTTACGATTATCTACCAATAGGTAGCCTGGGCCAGAGCGATTGCCAGTGTGTCGTCCTAGGACCTATCCTACGCAATCTGTCGACCTCAGTAGCTTGCCCGGGGAAGGTCTTCACACTAGGCTCGCCCGGTCACTGAATAGTCGGTGATCGGGTTTGGCGACCCGGACAAGCACTCGTGTAGTTCCCTGTAAGTCGTCCAGTGTTATGGCGGCTGTGCGCGGGAGGGTTTCGGCCCTGCCGGGTTTCCGAGTGTTCCGGTTCGCCAACCCGCGTACAGCTGCCACCCAGTCGTTTGGCGACGAAAGTGTGGCAGCTCCTTCTACACTCGGAGTTGACCATGAAAAAGCCAGTCCCCGATCCCCCCAGCCTGCACCTCATTGAAACGCGCGAAACCGACGTCCCCTGTTGCCCGGAACATTCGCCATTGTTCAACGTACGCGCCGGCGTCAGTGCTGAAGATGCGTTGGTGCATGCTTCGTTCTACCTCAAGTGCGCCCGTACTACCGTTATCGAAGCCGTCCACCATACCAATAAGGAAGGACGCGGCTTGGCCTGGTCCACCCAGCATTCGGTGGAAATGGCCATGGCGCTGCTTGATGCGTTGCTTGACGAGCTAGAGGCGCGACAGATGGATGGCTCCACCCCGTAGGAGCGGATTCATCCGCGATCGGGCGCGTAGCGGCCGCAAATACTGCGTTCGCGACTCTCCTGATTTACCGCGTCGCTCGGGTTTGCTGCCGCTTTGCGGCAGATCGCGGATGAATCCGCTTGTGTCTTGAGGTAGGAATAGAATCTGAGGTGAGAGCGGTGAATGGCAAGTTGCTAATCCGGGGTGCCTAGAGCACGTGTAGGAGCACAAACTGCCATTCACCGTTCCACTTTGGCGAGAGCCCGAACAGTTGGATGAGGGCCAAATCTCGAATCACAAGCGTGGGCCAAGCCAAAGTTCTCTCACTCGTTGAGTCTAAGAGGTTTTGGCCATGTCTTCCTCTGTCGGCATCGATGTTTCCAGCACTACGCTAGCGGTTCACATCCGTCCCGAGGGTGTGAATTTCAATGTTTCCAATGACTTGAATGGCTTCAAGCAGTTGGTCGAAAAAATCAGTGATTACTCGCTTTCCCAGGTTTTGCTTGAAGCCACGGGTGGCTACGAGTGCGCGGCGCTGCGAGCGCTGCAGCAGGCCGGCATTCCGGTTTGCCGGATCAATCCCAAGCGCGCCCGGTCGTTCG